>NZ_RRYX01000057.1:0-18981 GCF_014861375.1 Psychrobacter sp. FME5
GTATAGAGGGTAATAACTGTCGCCTTAGACACCGATTAAGACGAGCGGTTAGAAAGACTTGTTGCTTCTCAAAAAAGCTTGATAATCATTTTAAAGTGTTTGATTTGGTGTTCTTTTACATCAATTATGGCTACGTCTGATGCCAGCATACTTTTTAGAACACCACCAACTATATTAGTCGCATCGGTAAATAATAACTGATGATGGTTTCATTTAATTGTGACGTTTTACCCCATTGTCTTTTTAACCCCTAAAACCCACCCCCTCTGAGAAGGGTTTACAGACAACGACGCCAATAATGGATAACTTACATACCAATAAGATTGATCGAAAAGGATTTAGTATGCGACTGACTTCTACTATCAAAAAAATGCATAAACGCACCCCAAAGCTTGGAAAGGCGGTCTCGCTTGCGACAGCAACTGGTGTCATCGCTGCCAATAGCTTTGGTGGTAGTATTCCTTTATGGTTGATGGGCGTTGGCAAGATCATTACTGGCGCTCCCATTGCAGACAAAACAGTGATCAAAATTGCCACTCATTGGATCAGTAGCAACAACGCTTTAATCGATAACATGCTCCCACGTAAAGATTGGCGTATTAGCTTGCCTGATGACGTTCATATCAACGGTAAATATTTACTGGTCTGTAACCATCAAACGTGGGTCGATACCAGTATCGTGCAGTATATTAGTGAAAAACGCTTGCCACTAACGCGATTTTTTACCAAGTTTGAGCTGATTTATATTCCGATTGTTGGTCAGGCTTTTTATTTTTTAGACTTCCCCATGATGCGTCGGCACTCTAAAGAAGCAGTAGCAAAAAACCCTGCTTTAAAAGGGAAGGATATCGAAGAGGCAAAGCGTGCCTGTGCGCTGTTAAAAGACAAGCCATTTACCTTATTGAACTATTTAGAAGGGACGCGTTTTACTCAGGCCAAAAAAGCCAAGCAACAGTCACCTTACACTCATTTACTAAAGCCGCGAGCCGGTGGTCTATCGTTAGCGATCAACGCGTTAGGGGCAGACGTTGATGGCATATTAGATATGACCATCGTATATCCTGACGGTGTGCCGACCTATGGTGACTTGTGGAAAGGAAATATCAAGCGCTTGGGCGTTGATGTCAGATATATTGATATCCCTGATGATTTGTTTTTGGGTATTCAAAATGGTGGCTATGAAAACGACGAAGAAGTAAAGGCGCAGATGTTTGATTGGGTTGAGCATGTTTGGCACCAAAAAGACCAGCGTATTACAGAGATGCTGGCTGGATTTGAAGAAAGTCCTAAAGCTCAAGAGGTTGGCGATTAGAAATACCGCTACTAGAAAAAAGCCATTAGAAACAAACATTCCTGATTATGATGCCCATTTTTGAAAGGGTACCTAGTGATGCCTAAATTTTAATAAAAGATAGGTTGTTTTTTAGGCCTATTCATTGATAATGTGACTAGGCCGTGTCCTCATTTTGAAAATGGTGATAAAAATGAGGGAAATAGTAGTCAAACAAGGAAAATAGCGCAGGTAATATCAGGATATTGACCCACTATTTAACGCAGTTTGGCAAGATTTAACCATTTTTAGCCCATTTAGTCGCTTTCGTTCAGATTGAGGACACGCCCTATATCCTCTAAACCATTTGCTCTTTGTGTTATTCATCACTTATAAGGTATGACTGTGCCCGCCTCTTCTACTAACCCGCATCTGGACTCTGCGCCAGTACCGAATCAGTCGGCTCGTCTATCAGATGATGATAAGCCGCAGCGACCAAATCGTCCAAAGCCAAATCGCTTGAAGCTCACCTACCATATCGTGATGATTATCGCCATCAGCATTGATCTATTGGTCATTAGTACTGATGCTATTTTGATGAGTAATTTTAGTAGCAATGTCGCAGGCTGGCTGTCCATTAGCGACGCACTCAGCTGGTATCAAACTACCTTACATGACCCTCTACGTACTGCTGGTGGGTTTTTTACCATATTTTTAATTTTGGAGCTACTGTTACGTTGGGCGATTGCGATTAAACAAAAAATCTATTATCGCTGGTTCTTTTTTCCATTTGTGCATTGGTATGAGGTATTAGGCTGTTTTCCGCAGCTGCGTGCCTTGCGGTTGTTCCGTGCAGTGAACATCGGACGTCGCTTGTATCAGCTTGGCTATCAGGTGCTGCCGCAGCCATGGATTAATAGAATTCAGTTCTATATCGACTTACTGTTAGAAGAGCTATCTGATCGGGTCATATTGACGACTATTCATAATTTTCGCCAGCAACTGACCAATCCTGAAACGCATAAATCATTTATTGAGTCCACGATTGCTCGTAACCGTAAAGAGATTGAGGCTGCATTACTGTCCGTGCTGCGGGCAGAGCTTGCACCAAAACTGCAGGAGCTGACTACGGCAACAGGTGGCGGTAACATATTAGCCAGCGAGATGGGCAATGCCATCGAAGAAGGTTTGGCCAATACGCCCGAGTTACGCCGCTATCTACGCATGATACCCATCGCTGGTAGCTTGATTGAATCGCAACTACAACATGTCGGGCATAACATCGGTGAAAATGTCGTTTATGCGCTAAATAAGCGCCTGCTTGACCCTGAGCTTTTGGACTCATTAATGGTGGCGATTGCCAGTGGCGTCGCGCAAATAAATACTGACAACACGGCGCTGGATACCTTGATTTCGAGTATCATTGATGACAGCTTGACCGAGTTTGAAGCACAAGTAAAAGTGCAACAGTGGAAGCATCAAGACATGCTTAACCTATAGCCCATATTCCTACAAACATACCCAGTTAATAAGTTGATGTGGTTTAAGATTTAAAAAATAGACAGTAAAATACCAGTTAATGAAATAATAACTCGTAAAATACAGAGTTTTATAAAACACAGAGTATGGCTCGACAATAAAAATTGCACCGTGAATACAGCGACAAGAATATCTCTTGAGGATTTATATATGACAGTTTCAGTTAATGATAACCAGAGCTCGAGCGCCGCACCAGCATTACCAGCACTGGCATTTTATGGCAAAATGCTGACCTTTTCACGTTTGCAGTTCAGTACCAATGATTTAAGCGCGATAGATGCCCAGCTTGCTGAAACGCTCAGCAACAAGTCTAGTAACATTCCTATTCTGATTGACAGCGAGATAGAGCAAGATTTATCTGCATTGGTAGAGCTACTATGGTCATGGGGTTTACAACCTATCGGAGTCATAACGGGTGCACTCGACCCACAAGCTCATGAGCTACGCTTAGCGATATTTCCAGCAGATGGCAAGCGTATCGAGCGCATTTTACCCAGTAAGAAGGCCGTAACTGAAGTCCAGAAAGCAGCAGAAAATGAGAGCCTAGACTCAAGCCATAATGAGGTAGCAGCCAGTCAGTCAGCTAGTGAGCCTGCAACTAAGACCACCATATCTGAGGTTACCGCAGAGACATTACTAAGTGCTGAGCATATTACCAGCCTGATTTATGACCAAATGCTGCGCTCAGGGCAGAGCCTCAACCACGTTGGTGGTGATTTAATTTTGACCAACAGTGTCAATAGCGGTGCCGAAGCGATTACCGATAATAGCTTACACGTTTATGGTCGTGCCCAAGGACGCTTGGTTGCAGGGGCCACTGGTGACAAAGACGCCCGTATTTTTTGCCAAGTATTTAACCCTTCATTGGTCTCAGTGGCAGGCACTTATTGCTTACGAGACAATCTACCCGAGCATGTGATTGATAAGTCTGTACAAGTCAGGTTTATAGAAGGTGAAGGTTTGGTATTTACTGTGATGGATGAGGCCTAAAAGTTATTGACTGGGCAAAAAATCGGACATATTATTCGCTTCATATTGCGGTAAGTTTATTTAACAAAACTGTTCTATAATGATTCGCTGCCTCTGTCACTATCTACACTTTCATGAGCGTTTACTTTATTATTCATATACGGTGATATCCGCTAACAAGTTTTAGACTGCCAGACCTTATGGCTTATGTATATGAGCTGTTTTTCTGCTTTAGTATAGACTTGCTATAAATTTTTACTTATTTATGCTAGGCTAGCTTCGCAGGTCGTGCATATATAATATGTGAATAATATACGAGTGCGCTATTTATATAAAAGATATCCCATTGATTCATAGGAGTGTGCCATTGTGGCGAAGATAGTTGTAATCACTTCAGGTAAAGGCGGTGTGGGTAAAACCACGACAAGTGCCTCTTTTGCTGCTGGTTTAGCATTGCGTGGCTATAAAACAGTCGTTATCGATTTTGATGTGGGTCTACGTAATTTAGACTTAATCATGGGTTGTGAGAATCGAATCGTTTATGACTTTGTTGATGTCATTAATGGTAACGCACGCTTGTCGCAAGCACTGGTCAAAGACAAGCAGCTTGAAAATCTGTATATCTTGCCTGCAAGTCAGACGCGCGATAAAGACGCACTGACCAACGAAGGCGTATCAGAGGTCATGGCTGAATTGTCTCAACAGTTCGACTATATCATCTGCGACTCGCCTGCTGGTATCGAGCGCGGTGCACAGCTCGCCATGTATCACGCTGACGAAGCCATCATCGTCACCAATCCTGAGATTTCTTCAGTACGTGACTCAGATCGTATTATTGGTATCCTACAAAGCCAGACCAAAAAAGTAGCTGAAAACCAAGGTGCGGTACGTGAGCATTTGATTGTGACTCGTTATAATGCCGAACGTGCCGCTGCTAACGAGATGATGGATATTGATACCATTTCTAATGATATTCTAAAAGTGCCATTGCTTGGCGTCGTTCCTGAAAGTCATTCAGTGTTAGAAGCATCTAACCATGGTGAGCCAGTTATTCATTATACTGATTCTGTTGCTGGTCAATGTTATGATGACATCGTCGCCCGTTTCTTAGGCGAAGAACGTCCGTTACGTCATATTGACGTGAAGAAAAAGACTTTATTACAGCGCTGGTTTGGGGGTTAATGATGACTAAGAAGAAAGGATTTTGGAGTAGCCTATTTGGTACTGATGATAATAACAGCGCAGGTAGTGCTAATTTAGCCACTGAACGTCTTAAGGTTATCGTTGCTAGCGAAAATCGTTTGAACAACCGCTTGACGGTTGATCGTATCGAAAAAATGAAACGTGAAATCTTAGAAGTGGTCAATAAATATGTCAACGGCGTTCAGATTGATGATGTCAATATCAATCATCGTTCTGAAGACAGCTTAGATGTACTAGAAATGAACATCAATTTACCTGAGCACAAAAAGTAAGTCTATTGACTGTACAATAGATACGTAAACTCTTTAATTATACCAAACCCAAAAAGTACGATTAGCCGTGTCAAACTCGTTTAGTCTACAATGCGTAGCACTTGCACTCATTTTCCTTGCTACTCTAATTTTTGTGAATGGTATTACGTATAAAAAAAGCCCTAAGTATCATTACTTAGGGCTTTTTTGTGCTTATCTTATATCCTACAAGACCAATATTCTCTAAAATCAACTATTTCATGCGCGCCATTAAATTGTCTTTTTTGATGTATTGATGATATAAAGCCGCGCCAATATGAACCAACGTAAAAGCAATAATCATGGGCCAAATAATATCGGTGTGTAAATCATTATAAAATCGCGCCAAGCCTCTATCAGGGGTAACAAACACAGGGATTTGAAACAAGCCAAAGACATCAACAGGCCGACCACCATAAACAGACATCAGCAAACCTACAATAGGCATGGCAATCAAGATAGCATAGAGGGCGAAGTGCGATAATTGAGACAGTAGCTGCTGCCACTTCGGCATTGGTGCTGCGGGTGGTGCTTTAGTAAAGAGGCGGTTTATGACGCGTGCTACCATCCAAAATAACAAACTAATCCCAAAGGATTTATGCAATCCTATATAGAGTTTGCTATCGAGATTATTATATAACAACATCATTATCCATGTGATGAGCAATAAAATCGCGCTGACCCAATGAAACAAGCGGCTAGTGACTGACCACTTTACCAAATTCGGATGAGTATTATTCATGAGCTACTTTATGACCTTTATATCGCTGGTTATCTTTATCGATGTTATAAACAAGACAGTAACTGACTCAACAATCAGGCTCAGCGCTGAAGTTCAGCGACGCAAAGACCGGTGAAGTTGCTGGATTACCATCTTGGTAGTAAAGACTAACCCAAACATAGGAAAAAAGCTAGCTGTCTAAATCAACCAACTGATGCGCAATTTTGTCCAAGTCTGGCACCAAGTAAGGTTTTTCATCGATCATAACGGTTTGAAAAAGGTAGGATAGCACATCATTTTCACTAAAGCGTCCTTCAGTTTCGTCGATGTTTATACTCTCAAGCTGCTCATGGTCATTAAGTGTCTGATAATTATTAAGTTGTTCAGGAACTTCAATATCTTTAACCTCAGAAATACGCGCTTGCAAATGACGCAGCTCACCCATCGTTTGCAAAGCAAAGCGGTGCTCTAAAGTATTGCCTTCTAAAACAATCATTTTGTCTGGTGCTTGTTCCTCTGGAAGTAAATGAAATACAGCCACTTCTTGCTGCTGCCAATCATAACTAGAGGTACGCTCATGGTAATCATCCACGCTCAAAACCAAGCTGCTTGGAATAATCCAATCAGGCTGATTAAATGCTGGAACAATAGTAACATCGAGCATACCATTGTTAGTGGTCAGTAAGCTTACTGCCTCAAACGAATGTTTTAAAATTGGTTTCATCATCGCTCACCATAAGTTAATGTAAAGAGGCAGTAGCCGCCCTTTCATCAATATAATCCATCAGTTTTTTTGCTAATTCCGCAGGGCTACCGACAAAACTACAGTATCCTGAATCAATAATAGCCTGAGGTTGACTCGGACAAGTACTTAAACTGGGTTGTTGCGCCCATAATTGACTGTTGTTATCTTGAATAAGATCCAAATACTGAGAACCATCGTTGCCCATACCTGAAAATATAATATTGATAAGCTCGCTACCATAAACATCACTGGTGTTTTTGAGGATTTTACCAATAGCAGGTTTATACTCGCCATCCCAAGCTTGGTCTAACAATATCACTCGACCAGTCGAATCACAAACAATCTGCTTATCAACAGGTGCTATAAGACACTGGCCTGCTCTTAAACGCTGCGACGAAGTAATGACCTGACAACGCCAGTTATTTTGGCGATTAAGTATGCGTGGCAATGTACCAATCATGGTTTGGTTAAAGTGGTGCGCTAATAATATACAAACAGGCAGCGTGGTTGGTAAGTTATCCAAAAACTCTTTTACGGCGCTAGGTCCACCCATAGAAGCACCCAAAAACACTACATAGCGCCAATCGGTATCCATATTGTCGCTGTTATCAGCTGGACTATCTATTAGCATCGGCAAATCAAGCATTTGCGCCAGTTTACGCTTTAACTTACGCTGCCACTTGGCATATTGCTGCGCCTCATTAAGATAAGGTGCCTGACTAAAACCTACCAGTACAGTGGATGACTTAGAAGCAGTGGTCGCAGTCGCCACATTATCGTCATAGTCACTATCGATGAGCCAGATATCGATAGCCACATCAGAGAGCTCAGGTTTTTCTTGCAATTGTACTCGTGATAAACAGCCAACAAGGCTAAAGCCACAACTGTGTATGGTATCGGAAAAAGCCATACGCTGACGGTGATCTTCTGCAATTATCAGTACTTTAATATCTTGATTATTTTTTTCTTTTAGTGCTACAATACGCGTATTATCCTTCATGAGTCAGACTGACCTCTGAACCCAGTAGATTCCGGATTTTATTGAGCAGCTCTTTTTCTTGGAATGGCTTACCCATATAGTCATTTACGCCGATTTCTAGCGCACGTTCACGATGTTTTTCACCTGTACGTGATGTAATCATAATAATTGGAATATCTTTCAGGCGCTTATTATGTCTGACTTGGGTCGCTACCTCGAAACCATCCATTCTTGGCATTTCAATATCCAGCAACATCATGTCTGGCGTTGTCTCTTGTAGTATCTCAATGGCGTCGACCCCATCTTTTGCAACGATGACATTGAAGCCTTGGCGCTCCAAGAAGCGTGACGTCACTTTACGGACAGTGACTGAGTCATCAACAACCAATATAGTAGGTTTGGTCGTCTCTATGCGTGTTCGTTTAGTTTCGGCAGCTTGCGGTATATTTTTAACCAGCTGCGCATTACGCATTAAAGCGATCAAATCTAAAATGAGCATCACTGAACCATCACCCATGATGGTCGCTGCTGAAATACCCTGTAAATTTGATAACTGTTGACTTAATGGCTTGACCACCACTTCAATCCGCGAGCCTGCAATCTGATCTACTTGCAGAGCAATATTCTGCCCCGTACGGTTTTTAATAATAATAAGCGGTAAGCTGGTATTGGTGTTGACCACCAGCTCGTTCAATTTATTACCTGATAAAATCTCATTTAGATAGCGTACTCGATAATCGACATCTTCAAAGTTCAAGGTGTCATTATCAGACTGATAATAGTCGTAAAGCTTTTCTGGGTTGATACGAACCACACGCTCAATCTGTACCAGTGGTATGGCATAGTAACGATCCGCTGCACGTACTACCAAAGCATCAGATACGGCAACCGTCAGTGGTAAGCGCATCGTAAAGATTGATCCTTTACCAAGCTCTGAGACGACAGACACAACGCCACCTAACTGACGAATCTCACTGATCACCACGTCCATGCCAACGCCGCGTCCAGAGATTTGGGTGATTTGTTTACTGGTACTCAACCCAGCGTTAAAGATATACTGCATGATATCGAGATCAGTGAGGCTGCTATCATTCTTATCGATAAGACCTTGAGAAATAGCCTTTTTACGTACGGATTCTACATCGATTCCGCGACCATCATCACTTAACTGAATGACAATCTCACTGCCTTCGCGGCGAACTTCTAGAGTGATACGCCCGCTACGTTCTTTCCCTGCTCTGAGACGTGTCGAAGTACTCTCGATACCATGATCGACGGCGTTACGGAGCATGTGTTCAAGTGGCGAGGTAATACGCTCTAGAATGGTTCGATCCATCTCATCATCAGCGTTGATAATAGTCAGTTCAACAGACTTATTAAGCTCATTTGCCGTCTGACGCACGATACGCTCAAGACGCGGTGTCAGACGCGTAAACGGCACCATACGAGAATTCATGAGGCCATCTTGCAACTCAGTTTGCGTGCGCGACAGCTGCAATAAGAGGCCTTCACTGTCACGGGTTTTTTCTAACAACGTATGATTAATATCAACCAAATCTGAGGCTGACTCTGTCAAAGACTTTGATAATTGATTCAAAGAAGAATATTGATCCATTTCTAGAGGGTCAAAGCCTTCATTATTAATCAACTCCTCATCTATCTGCGATAAAACCTGTGCTTCAAGCTCAATTTCCATCCGACGCAACTGATCTGCCAAGCGCTGTACCGTCGTACCCATCTCTTCAATACTACTGGTCAAGCTACTGATACCCATATCGATACGGGCACGGTTAATCGCTGATTCGCCAGACAAGTTAATCATATGCTCGATCAAACCACCTGAAATACGGATCATCTCATTATTACTAACGCTTTGCTCTTCTTCATTAGTGTGGTTGATCATAGACGGCATGTCACTAATATCTTTTGCCAGATACTGTGAGCCTTGATTTTCTTTAGCAATCAATATTGCTTCACGCTGTGCCTGCAAAGACTCTTTAGGAACTTGTCTTAAGCTATCAGGGTTTCTACTAAACTGTTGCAGTGCCTCAATCAGTAACGCCGGTATCGGTGGGTTGACCTGCTCACTCAAAATAAACACTGCGTCAGCAAGCCAATCATGACTGGCAACCAACAGCTCTAATACCTTCTTGGTTGCAGGGCGGCGCTTATTGACAAAATCCTTGTACACCGACTCCATCTCATGAGACAAATCAGCGATACCGGACGCTGTCACCATACGTGCGCCACCTTTGATGGTATGCAAATCGCGTTGCAGCGCCTGTAGAGCTGTCGTGTTATTGGTATCTTTTAAGAATAATTGCAGATATTTATTACGGTTGGTAAGCTCTTCTGCTTCTTCTAAAAACACCGATAATATATCAGGATCAGGTAGTCCATTAGCCCATGACTGCTTAATCAGGGTATCGAGGTTGAGTGTCTCTGAACCTGTCTCACTACTATGAGTACTTATGCCATCAATAACTTGAGGCGCAGCTGCCGCATTGTCTTTTGGTACTGGAATGATTAGCTCTACCGTTTCTGGCAATGTTTTGGCTTTTTCAAGTTGCTGCAACTGCTCAATCAGCTCAGGGGTAAAAAACGATTTTCTGTAATTGACGATATGCATGATTTGCAGAGACATCGTGTCTTGCACCATTTGCATAATTTCCAGCCATTGAGCTGTCGGTGTTCGTCTGTTCTCTACAAACGCTTCATAAACGCTTTCCGCTTCGTGGGTGAGATCGCCAATACTACGAATACCTGCCATGCGCGCACCACCTTTGATCGTGTGCAGATGGCGTTGTAATACCTTTAGGGCATTAATATTAGTGATATCAGTGCGCCACTTATTGAAGCTTTCATCCAATGCCGCATCAAGCTCTTGCGCCTCTTCTAAGAAGATTTCTAACAACTCCATATCGGTATCAATAGACTCAAGCTGTAGCTCAGGCGCAGCAACACTGCGAACGATAAAGCCACCTTCATCACCACTGTCATCATCTTGATAAATACGCTGTAAATCTGCAATAACTTGCGTATCAACCTTCAATGATGTGCTACCTGCTAATGCATCAAACAACCCGACTAATTGAGCATGACCGGCATGCAATATGGCTTGAACGTCCGCATCCTTTGCTTTATCAAGGTTATCGTTGAGATAACTATAAGCATTACCTAACTCGCCGAGTATCAAAGTAAATTTCGGAAATTCTTGCGCTTTATTGGTAAGGTGTTTTATTTGTGATATTTGCTGTTCTATATACTTTTGAACTTGCCCTACCTCAGAGTCGTTCAGTGCCTCATCTAGCTGCCACTCAGCATCTAGCAGTTCATCAATATTATTATCGAGCAGCTGCTCTATCGTTGGCTTATTATCAGTCTCAATTTTATTATCACCAATGATGTATTGCTCGCCAAGCATCGCTTGCAACGAAGCTATATCTTGCTCGCTTTGGTTATCTTCCTCTGATGTATTTTGTTGCTGAGCATTTTGTTTATAATTGCTTAGATAACCATCCATCAACGTGGCAGACTGAGCCAATGCCTCTAAATGCTGAGCACTCATGGCGGTATCCTGCTGCTGTAATAGCTCTAGGCTTTGCTCTATTGTGCCACTCACTTCGCTGATCGCAACCAAAGCACTAGAGCCAGACGCGCCCCTTAGCGTATGAAATGCACGTACAATCTCATCGGTGACTTCGATATAAGGTTTATCTTGATGCTCATCAACGAATTGATCAATATCCTGCAATAGTCCTTCTGCTTCATCGATAAAAATCTCACAGAACACTCTTTCTTCTTCGCTTTGAGGCGCTAAAATAACTGGCGCTTCTGCTATTTTTTCATTGACAGAGTAGATAGTTTGCAACGTTGAGTCTATCTCTTCATTATCATAAATAATCTTGGTTGCATTAGAGTCGGGCAGTAATGCTGACCCTTGAAGTACTTCATGCTCAGAGTCTTTCGATGCTTGTTGATATAATGCAGCGTAACTGAACGCATCACCTTGCTGCTTACTATAAGCGTTAGCACAGGCAATCCATAGTGGCACTATCTCTGGATAATCTTGAAGGTTATTCTCAAAGGTAGTGAGCATAGCAGGATAAGCAGCTAAGACTTCTGCAATGAGCTGACGCATATCGGCTGAAGCCACAATACTGTGATCCAAGATACGGTTCAGCATGTTTTCTATCGCCCATGCCAGCTCAGCAGTATAGTTAGCCCCAACCATACGCCCCGAACCTTTTAGGGTATGAAATCCGCGACGGATATCCATCAGCTTGCTTAGATCAGTCGGTGACAATCGCCACTCTTCATACAAAGGTACAATTTCATCCAACACTTCGTTGGCTTCTTCTATAAATATCTCTTTAATATCAGGATCAGCATCGTCAGCATCCACTGGTAGTTGCTCAGTCTCTAACATAAATGGTGCAAGCACTGCTGGAATTTGCAGCTCAGATGAAGAGTCATTTAGATGTCTTGCTTCATTTTGGTAAGTGTTTGAAGTTTCGACATCATCCGCAGTTATCGCCGTTGAAACGGCTGTCTGTGACGCTGACGTATTTTCTAAAGTAGAGCCGCTATTATCTAATTCATCAGGTGCCGTCTCAGGTATGATTAACCCAGTATTAATAGGCTGCTGCGTCATCAGGTTTTGGCTTTGTAGAATAGTGATAGCAGGATCTAGACTTGGCGGCTGTTGCGCCTCAAAATCTGCGACCATAACGGGTAAGCGTTTTACCGTATCCATCACCAAATTTACCACCTCGTCTGTGACAGGTAAGGTCTTGTCTAACAGACGATTGAGTAGGTTTTCAATTGACCATGCCATCTCACTAACACTAAAGGCACCAACCATACGGCCTGAACCTTTTAAGGTATGAAAGCCTCTGCGTACTTCAGTTAACGGTGTTAAATCCTGTGAATCTTGCTGCCAAATAGGTAGGAAGTCTTGTAGGTCAGTGATAACCTCTGTCGCCTCTTCGATAAAGATCTCACGAATATCTTCATCCACATCAAAATTGTCAGGCTTCACTTGCTCACGCGCTTGTAGCAACGCTTCACTCTCACCAGCATTACTCAGACCATTAGCATGAGATTTTTGCTCAGTAACAGGGATAATTTCACCACTATCATCGTAACGAAGGACATCCGTTGCTGCTGGCTTTTGAGTAACAAAGGTATCATTGACCGTCTCTGGTGCTTCAATATAGACATTGATAAGCTGCGCCGCTTTAGCCGTATATTCATTTGCCCGCGTCAACAACTGCTGGTCAAAAATCTGCTGCGCAAGGTAGTCAAGTAACAACTCTATAGAAGTTAGCCCCTCAGCTAAGGCTTGAGTCACATCCCAACTGAGCGTTTTCACCTTATGAACCGCCAGCTGTATAAATAGACTGGCCATATCATCTATGGTTTGATTAATAGCGGGCAAGCCTATATCAGCAAAAGCATGACCAATTTTGGTAAAATCTTGGGCAGCTGGCAACAAATGAACATCTTGATGCTGTATGTACTCGTTAAAGCTTTGTTTTACCTCTTCTACCGCAATGCGCAATTCACGCAAGCCTTCACCAGCAGAGATAGTTTCTTGACTGTCTTCCAGCTGAGTATCAGCTCTATCAGCTGCTTCAGAGGCGGTGGTAAAAGAAGCAGCTTCCCCTATCTTGAGAGATATCGTCTGTTCAGTTTTATAGATAGCATCATACAGCGCTTGGAGCTTACGCTCAATATGACGCTGCTCTGGTGCATATCCTGCCTCTGACGATAGAGCCTGCTCTATATCCGTAAAAATAGCATCGATTTGCGACACAAAATAAGTCCAGCCTCGACCTTCAAGCTGATTTTTTATTTTTCGTAAAGGATTTAGAAGGGTGTCCGGCTTATCTAAATCAAAGATAAGGGTTTCAAGCTCGCTCAATATACGCGGTAAAAAGCGTACAGGTGAGGTGCTTTGTGATAAATGCCTTAATATAAGTTGGGTGCTATCGCTAATTTGCGCAAGACCACTTAACTCGATATAGACATCTATAATTAAGCTTCTAATCAGGCGTGAACACATCTCAGCTTGTTGAACACCAGTCTCTATTACTTGCTCAAGCTGGCTTAACAGAGGTACATAATGGGTAGGGAGCGGTGTTTCATTATGAGCCAGCTCATTTAACCATAGCTCGACTAGATACCACAGACGCTGTACATTCTTATCCTGAGCAGTCTGCCATAGATATTGACTAACCTTCTCTAACACAGACAATACAGGCGCTTGATTAACATTGGCAAGCAATAGTTTTTGTACCTGCTGTCGCCAACCCATTAATAACTGTTGGTACTGATAGTCTGCTAAGTGCGCCGTGACTCTACTAACTGGTATCAACGACTCAATGCTATCGATAATATTGTCTTCGATAGCATCATTGTTTAGATTGTGATGGGTGTCACCGCTAGAGATGACAGGTGAGTCTGTCGCTATACCGAATAGCGATAATGCTTGGGTCAGATCGTTAGTAGCTTTATTGATCAAAGCTGTGTGGTAGCTACCTGTAAGTGCATATTGATTCAATTCACGCTGCAATAACCGCTGAGAAAACTGGCCAATGCGTCGACTGTCAATAGAGAAATCATCATGATTACTTAAGCCTGCTAATAAACTTAAATTATTGGCAAGGGTGGCTAAAAAAGGCAGGTTGATCATAGTCAGCGCGCCGCCAACCTGATGGTAATGCTGCGCCATCTGCTCGTAATTAGTGCTGTTAGCCTCTAATTGCCAGCCTTCAGCTACCTGTGATAATTGCTGATTAAATAGCGGTAATAACCACTCAAGCGTCACTATGTCATTGGGCTGGTTTTTCATAGGGTCATCCTAACTCGTCTAGGCACTAATTTAGGCACTAATTTAGGCACTGATTTTTTGCCACACATTAACCTGTTGGTGCGCAATACGGCGCATATTCGAAGGACGCCAAAATAACGCCTCACCTGGAGCCAATATAATATATCCACCTAATGCACACTGCTCAGCTAATCGCGCCAAAATATCACGCTGATCAAATTTGCGAAAATACAACAGCATGTTTTGACAAATGATAATGTTTTGAAGGTGCGAAGTGGGTGGCTCTTGTTCAATAATGTTATGTAAAGCAAAGCTGACATACGGTTGTAAAGTTGGTGCAATTTCCCAGTGTACCTGAGCGTTAGTGGTTGCTGCTTTTCCTGTAGAAGAAGCAAAAAGACTCGAGCCGTCAATTGCATGCTTAGCTGATAAAGGATGAATGAATTGCTGACAACGTTGAGGTATTAAGGGCAACTGGCGTTTATGATACCGTCCTAACTGTGATTTTTTGATCGCTTGTTGGCTGACATCGGTGCCCAGTATCGTATAGTTCTCCAGTTGCTCAGATGCCAAGCTCATGGCTAACGACCAAGTCTCTTGCCCGCTCGCACAGCCAACACTCCAAATACGAAATAAACCATCAGAATGACTGTCAGCAACACCGTTAATAGTACCCTTCACCGTACGTAGTTGCTGGTACTGCAATGCGTATTTGGTGACAAAATCTATCGAAGGTTTATGCCGAAAGAAACGGCTTTCATGAATCAGTACTTTATCCAATAGTTGCTGACGCATCTCATCATTTTTTGGTAATTGATACCACAGCTGCTGAGGTGTCAGTCTATGCGCTGCCGCCGTGTGGTCAATCGCATTTATCAGCCACTGCAACTGGCCATTTGGTAAGACAAAACCAATTTCTTGCTCTATATACCGTTGCCACTGCTGAGCATCAAAATCACCGTCCTGCACCAACGCCCGAACCACGGTAGGTTTAATTGGCCTTGTGTCTGGTTGAGTAAAATTCTTCACGTCACCTGCTATAATTACTGCGGCACATCATTGTAATGGGCACCGTATTTTTATTAACATTGCATTTTAAAAACGGCAGTTTTTATCAAGGCCTCATGATTATCAAAAAGTGTGATTAAACACTTTCTGACAAAGTCTTCTCAGTATCCATCATGTCATCAGCTAATAACTCATCATCATCCAATACTTTAAAACCTGTCACTGACTCTTGAAGGGCTGCAGCCATTTCGCTCAACTCACCAATAGAGCGTGCCGTTGCCATCGTACCAGATGATGTTTGTGAGGTAATATCTTGAATAATATTCATGGTATGAGAAATATGACCAGCAGACTCAGCCTGCTGTAATGCAGCGTTTGAGATATTCTGAATCAAATCAGCCAGCGTGTTAGAAACGCTCTGTACTTCCTCTAGTGCTTCACCAGCATCTTTTGCCAAACGAGCACCGCGTACTACTTCAGAGGTGGTTGATTCCATTGACATGACCGCTTCACTGGTATCCGCCTGAATGGTTTTTACCAAGGTTTCGATCTGCTTGGTCGCGTTGGCTGAACGCTCAGCCAGACGTTGAACCTCATCAGCAACCACCGCAAAACCGCGCCCTGCTTCACCAGCCATCGACGCCTGAATAGCAGCGTTTAGTGCCAAGACGTTGGTTTGGTCAGCAATATCATTAATCAAACCAACGATATCACCAATCTCCTGCGATGACTCACCAAGACGTTTGATACGTTTTGAGGTTTCTTGTATCTGATCACGAATAACGTTCATACCTTCGATAGAGCGCTGGACCACCTCTGCCCCATTATAAGAAATAGCAACTGAGCGCTGGGCAACGGTTGCTGATTCTGCCGCGTTATTTGAAACTTGGTCAATAGATACGGTCATCTCATTAATAGCCGCTGACACACCAGCAATTTCCTGCGCTTGATGTTCAGATGCTTCCGCAAGCTCAACCGCGTTCATCTGCGTTTGATCTGAGGACTGCGACACACGATCAGCGGTACTGTTAATAACCAGTACCAATTGGCGTAATTGGTCAATGGCAAAGTTCACGGAATCCGCAATCGCACCAGTAAAATCTTCTGATACAGTTGCATTAACGGTCAAATCCCCTTCTGCCAAATCACCCAATTCATCGAGCAAACGCAGAATCGCGATCTGGTTACGCTCGTTTTCTTCTTGGATTTGACGCGCACGCTCAGACTCAGCTTCTGCTTCTTGACGGCGACGTAGTGTTTCCTTTTCGATAAGCAGTCGTTCTGAACCACCGCGCTGTTTGAGTAGCTGATATAAAGCAAGTAAAATGCCCAATATACCTATAACGAATACCACCACCGGCAGAATAACCGACTGGTTAAAGTCTGTTAAATACTGACTTACCGATGATAACGAGTTGACCAGCCAAACCAGACAAGCCACACTTATTAGAACAAAAAGACCTAATAATAACTTCCACTTGCTGTCCGCTGTTGCGTTGGGCGTACCAGCTACAGGTTTTTTTATAACATCACTCATCGTGCGTATCCTTTCAAACAATCGTCAAAGTCTTGTCGTGACTGACTTTGACAATCTTATTGTTATCAAAACAACAGTGATTAACAAAGCCTGTATGAATGCTGATATCAAATCAAGTCATTCGCTATTATGTCGCCATCGTGCTAACCGCTGATTCTCTCTGTATCAAAAACTATATCGCAGCATCCGTATACTGCAGGTCTTGCACGAGCAAGCTTGGCATAAAAGTATACCAATCTTGATCATTCTTAAAAAACTTACCATGGTTGTAAGGAGCAAAGGGCGAATTGGCATCGATCGCTTCTGGGCGATATTGGTCTTGAGTAAACTGCTCAATTCCTAGCACTTGGTCTACCAGCAGTCCTGAAAAGACAGTGTCATGTTCGATAACAATGACTTTGCGTTGGCTCATTTGTGTTAAACGACTGGGCACCTGCAAAAACTGTGACAAATCCGTTAGAGGCAATAAGCGCCCACGAATATTGGCGATACCAAGCATCCATGGCTTTACCAGAGGCAAGCTTGTGTACTCTGGCATGGTTAATACTTCTGATACCTGACCCATTGGAGCAACCATACGCTGCCCACCAATCTCAAATACCACACCTTGCCAGTCGAACTCTTGGCCACCGCGACGCCCACTTTTGCGCGCCCGTGCCAGATCTGCTAGACGCAGAAGCTCAATAAATCCTCTGGAAGCCACAATCTACTCCATTACTTTGCGAATGATACTGACCAGTCCATTTTCATCGATGGGCTTGGCCATATACTCTTTAGCGCCTTGACGCTTACCCCACACTCTATCGGTCTCTTGATTTTTGGTACTAATCATAATGATGGGGATATGTGAAGTGGTTTTACCACGAGTAATTTTTCGAGTGGCCTGAAAACCATTCATTTCAGGCATAACCACGTCCATTAAGATCACATCTGGTAGATGATCAGCCGCCATTTGACAGCCTTGCTCACCATTTGTTGCCTCTAACACCTGAAAGTTGTTTTTAGAGAGCATGTCGCGAAATTTCGCCATCTCAGATGGCGAGTCGTCAATGACTAAAACAGTAGTCATGGGAATTTCCTTTATTTTCGAAGATATCTATAAGGATATATTCGTATATTATTGAGACAAACCGTTTGAAAGTAACACACCAACACCTTAGGGCGTATCATTTTCAATATGGCTGTTATGAAGTGCTGAGCAACCATTAGTAATGGTAGTGGCTAAATTTCTTTTGTTCACGATATTCTTTTATTAGCGGTACTCGATTAGCGATACTGGTTGATTGCTTCAAATAGCTCATCTTTACTAAATGGTTTGGTCAAATATTCGTCAGAGCCGACGATACGACCGCGTGCTTTGTCAAACAGGCCATCTTTAGACGACAACATGATGACTGGTTTACTGGCGTAATCAGGATTGTTTTTTATCAATGCGCAGGTCTGATAACCATCTAAACGTGGCATCATGATGTCGACAAAAATAATATCGGGGTTATTATCGACAATCTTTGCTAAAGCATCGAAACCATCAATGGCGGTCACTACTTCACAGCCAGCTTTTTGTAATAAAGTCTCTGCGGTACGGCGAATGGTTTTTGAATCATCAATCACCATTACTTTTAAACCATCAAAATTATTTTCCATTATCATTATCCTATGAACGACTATTTATTCGTAACGCTATTTGTCAATGCAAGATTTGCCTATTATTTCAACTTTTAATATTACTTATTAACTTTTAATAACTTAGATTAACACATGAAGTGCAATACCAAATGCGAGGTGAAAAAAAGACCTAGATGCGCTAGCATCAAAGTTTATATCCACCGACCAAAGTGAGATTGCAACCATGAACTATACACATCTAAGCCTAGGTGAACGATAT
>NZ_RRYX01000058.1:0-18966 GCF_014861375.1 Psychrobacter sp. FME5
GAGATTTATGGCATTTGTCTCATCGATTGATTCGTAAGATTCTGTCACATAATCTATGCTTTGTACTCAACAAAAAACTTGGTAACCCGCCTCTTCAGTTTGAGTTGCTTATTTCAAGTTGAGAGTGGGGTAATGTTGTTATCTATGGCCAATCCTTTATGACTGATACAGCACTTATTATCGATACCGAAACCGACCAAGGTCGTGACCCAAGACCTGTTCAAGTCGCGACCATTAATGTCATGACTGGGTTTGAGTGGATGAAATACTTTAACAGCGGACGTTCAATATCACCGGTCGTCATTAAAATTCATGGTATCACCGATGAAGATGTCGCTGGTCTTGAGCGTTTTGAGCTTGGGCAATTTGAGTTGCCGCAGTATTTGATCGGTCATAATGTCCGTTTTGACTGGCGAGTGATTGGTAGCCCGTCTGCCAAGCTTATCTGCACGGTGCGGCTTGCGCGCGTGGCCTTTCCAGAATGGAGCGCCTATAGCCAATCTAAATGTATCGAGCAGTTACTAGGCAGCAGCGAGGCGAGCAGAATGACCATTGCTGCTCATGACGCGCTAGGTGATGCGCGCATGTGCTATTTACTGTATCAAGCTTGCTGCGAGCGCCTACAAATTTCACCGACAGATTTTGTGGCCGCTCATGCTATTTCCAATAAAGCCAATCCAGTCAGTAAAATGCCCTTTGGCAAACATAAGGGCAAGCTGATTAAAGAGGTGCCAGTCAGCTATGTGAGATGGATGCTAGGCAATATTCATAATATGCAGCCATCGCTATATTCTGCATTGACCAAGCGCGTCAAAGCAGAAGATGAAACAGCGAAAGAAAAATAGTAAATATAATTATCCTATAAGTAGTTCTAAATAAAATCGATACGATTGTAATAAAGTAAATAGCCACAGTGCTACTGTTGTCAATTTTTCTTGCTTGCTGTTCGCAAGCGTGACAGAGGCTGCGAAAAATTTACTCCAGTAGCACTCGTATCGGTTTTAAAGTGAATCAATTATACAGCCCCTACCTAAGAGTAGATGGAGTACTATTGCTGTTTATTTAACCAATCAACCGCCATTTGCCAAAGCTGTGGTGCTTTGGCATTGGTTTTACGACTAAAATAACGCATGTGACCGATGCTGTTCAGGCCAAAATCTTTCGGGTCAAAAAAGCATTTTTCAACGGGCATCTGGGTAAATACGCGAATCATATCATCCATGTTTTTGCTATTGGCAATATTGTCATCGCTAAAGCCAAGCCATAAAGATGGTGCAGTTATGTCGTCATAAAAATGCGTGTGCACAGTGTTACCGAAAGCGGTCTTGATATAACCTGCGCCGTTGCACCACTCACGCCATTGCCGAGCGACGCCGCGCGGTAGTGGTTCACCCATACCGATTTTATCCGATGGCGTGTAGCCTAACGCTAAGTTGGTGAGTGGAATAAAGGCATCCATAAAACCCACCGCCTTGAGTTTATAAGGCATAGCCATGTTTTTAATACGACCTGAAGAGCATGCAACATTAAACACAGAGGCAAGAGCTTTGTAATTCGGCATCAAGCCAATCAATTGACCGCCTGCGCTATGACCAATCAGATGATAAGTGGCAGCGGCAAACTCATCCTGTAAGGCATCGAGCACAGCCGGCATATCGTGGCGACCCCAGCTGATTAAAGAGGCGTCACATTTTGCCAAATTAGACGACAGTGAGTCGCCAATACCCTCATTGTCAAAGCTCAGTACGCCAAAGCCTTGCTCGGCTAAATACGTCGCAAAATTATGATAAAACTGGCGTTTGATGCCAGTTGCTGGTGCGATCATGACGGCTGTTTTCACCTCGCCTTTAGGCCGATAAACAGTGGCTGCCAATGCTTGATTGCGCTCGGTCATGATACTGAGCGAGTATGTGTCTGTCTGATAACTGGGATGAGTGTTTTCCATAGTTTGACCTTGTTGTATTTTATCTTTTTTATTAATAGGCTCGTTGATCCAATACTTTATCAACTAATAGAATTTTTAATCACGATAGATTGTCTATATCCAGTTACTACCACTTAGATATCAGTGTTCACCTATGAATGTGTAGTCATTGCGTATTGATAAATCGTCGCTAGCGCGTGATAGCATCGCTTATGTTAAAATAAATACTGGTAAGTAAGGCGCTCGAATGTGACTTCTAAGTTCTACCTCATTTATCTTGGATACTATTGTCCGTCGATATATGCCTGAATGTTTATTTTCGAAGATGATTTGTAGGTGATAAATCTTCTGATAAATACTCACTCTATAAGCAAACCACAATAAACTCATACTCAATAAAAAATTGCTATAAAAATTAAGGAAGCTATATGCAAATGAACATTAACAACGCTACTTATGAAGTCATTACTAGCCAGGATATTACCAATATTGAAAAAGCGGTGAAAAAATCAACGTTAGCGATGCCACTGGTTGCGGTTTATTGTGGTTCACGTTCGGGTAATAGTGAGGTATATGAGCAGGCGGCACGCGAGCTGGGTAGTGCGCTAGCGGATAACGGTTTAGGTTTGGTTTATGGCGGCGCGAGTATTGGGTTGATGGGTGCAGTCGCCGATGAAGTGATTAAAGGCGGTGCGCAAGCGGTGGGAGTGATTCCAACCTTTATGCTCAAACATGAAATTGCCCATGAGCAGCTGACACGTCTACATTTGACCGATACCATGCATACCCGTAAAACAGTGATGGCAGAATATGCCGACGCTTTTATTACTTTACCGGGTGGACTTGGAACGCTTGAAGAAATTATGGAGATTGCGACTTGGCGTCAGCTGTATCAACATGAAAAGCCGATGATTATTCTTAATATTAATGGCTTTTATGATCGTATGATTGACCATTTAAAATATACTGCCGAGCAAGGTTTTATGAAACAACAAGATCTTGAGCGCTTGGTAGTGTGTAATACTATTGATGAAGCCATCGACATGCTCAAGACGGTGGTGAAAATAGACGATGCCGTTGATACTGAAAAAATGGCTGGCAATTAGACATTAATATATACGGTATTTATAATCGTATTTTATAAAAAGGGAGAGCATGGCTGATTAATTAGCCATGCTCTCCCTTTTTATAACCGTTCTTTATAGTAGCTCGTTAGCTAACTGGATAGCTTTTGAACCAGTTAAATTAACAAATTAAATAAGCACTAAAAATAACAGGCTGTCAGCGAATAGTTATACTTCCGCTGAGTCTGAATTGTCTGTTTCTAAGTTGTTTGACTTTAAGTTGTTTGATTTCAAGCTGTTTGACTTTAAGCTATCCGCACTTAATTTATCTCTACTCAAACTGTCTAAAGCCGTCTCACGAATACCATGATTTACGCCAGCCATTGCCAATGGAAAGCCGCGTTCTTTTGCGAGTACACGAGCAACCTTATCGATAGCCAAGCTATCGTTTCGCGCCAGATAAGACCATTCATGGGCATAGCGATTACGGTTGGCTTGTGTGTCGTTATCAATCAAGCCAAGCTCAGTTAGCTCTTCGACGATTTGATCGGCCGCAATTAACGTCGAGGATGCTTTAACATTTTCAGCACGCGCATAGCGTATATTAGAGTACAAGCTCACATCAGCAACTCGCAGCGTATCGTCTTCACCGGGTATTTGCTGCCCACCATATAATGCATTGCCGACAGTACGCGCGCTATGGAATGTTGGTACAAACTCAGCCACATAATCAATGGCCTGTTGGCTACGCGCTTGTAGTGGTGCTTTGTCCCAGCCGTCTTCGATATAATGCACGTATTGCGGCGGCAGCTTGGGTTGGGCGCTGTCTTTGTTCGATGCGACCAGCCCATCATCAAATAGCGTGATAAATTTACTCATGCCGTGTATTTGAAAATAACCGCCTGGATACGGCGTTAACTGCGCCATTCCTTCTGGTGTACCACGGTTGCCATAGACAATAATTTCCGGTATCTGTCCGCCAGTGTCATCCCAGTGGGTGATATAAGAGGATTTAAACTCGACCATGCGTGTGACTTTTACACCGACCATATCGTCGATGACGCCGGTACGAAAACCACAAGCATTGATTAAATAATCGACTTCAATAGAGTCAGCTTCACTGTTAGATTCAGGCGCCAAATGGGCAGCTTGCTGATAATCGATACGCCATTTAGTGAAATGATGATCGGCATTTGAGCAGTTTTCGCAATCGACAGGCATGACTTGCTTAACCTGAGTATCCGTAAATACATGCGCATGCTCATAGCCTTCTAACGCCAGCTGTGCAGAAGCTGCTAGGCGAAAAATATTCCAACCGTACTCTTGTACGACAATCAGCGGAAACTTAACTTTATTTAAATCCAAGTATTTAGCAACTGGTATCATCCATTCATCAACGGTCTTTGGAGCTGTAACTTGCTCACGTTCAGACAGCTCAATCAATTGTTCATGGCTATATAGCTGATAGTAATCATCAGGGTCACCGAGTACTTTGTTGTTGGCATCTTGGGCGATAAGTTCGTGATAAGCATCGGTTAAAATATCGAGGCGCGGCAATAAATCTTCTGGCAAGCCTTCATCGCGAGTTGGTACGGCAAATACTGTTGGACGCACGTCGATGGTATAAGGATAAAGGCGCAAAATATCGATACATTGTTTGAGCAGTGCGACGCAATCTTCGTCAGGGATTTCACGATATAGGTTGCCACCAGCATGCAAATGGCACATCGGCGGCCCATCGATTAATGATTTGTTTTTTTCAAACAAATAAGTCTCAAGCCCTAATGCGGCTAGGCGAATCGCAATAGTCGCCCCTGCTGTACCACCGCCAAGAATACCGACGCGTTTGGCTGGTTGGCGTTGACTATGGGTTTGATTGGTCGTAAAAGAGTGAGTCATTGTCGTTGTTATATCCTTAATAGCATTGGTATCAAGTCATACTTGGCATATTCTTTAAATGGTTTTTATCTAAGATAGTCTGTATACAGTTGGCTTAATCCTATTGATATGCGTGCAGAGGTAGCCAAGTTCAATGTTGATATTAAGCCGCAATGGTTACATTTACCATTGTGTAGTAATGCTTAATCTTTATAGCGTTATTCTACGAAAAACTACAACTAATAGGTTGGCAGATACGTAAGTAGATGCAGGAGTTTTGTCAACGAGCAACCATTAAATTTTAAATGTTTGAACGCAGTCAGTGCAGTGGTTTTTCAACCAAATTAGGTATTTTAGTTTTCATGTTTTGTAATCTTTATGCGCTTTTGTAAATTTATATATTGATAGAAACGACTAATGTTTTGGGTATGCTATATTGAAACTGCTTGAAGGCAGGTTTAAGTGGTTTTCTGTACGATTGCTTAAATCATCAGACAGGAAGAAAAACCCAAATAAAAATATACTATGACAATATGACAAGGAAGTTATTATGAAAGGCATTCTTATACTATCAGCACTCTCAGGTGTTTTAGCGCTTAGTGGTTGTTCTACTTTTAACAATATGATTGGTAAGGACGATTCTGGTATGCATGATGTGCAAGCCACCAATAAAAGCACCGCTCCTGTCGCTAGTAAAAACGGCATGTTGGTCGATGCTAGTAACCATATGACTTTATATACCTTTGATAAAGACTCAATGAACAAATCTGAATGTGGCTCTGCATGTCTAGTTGCTTGGCCGGCATTTATGGCACCTAACAATGCCAAAGCTTCAGGGCAGTTTGCTGCATTCCAGCGTGAAGATGGTAAATATCAGTGGGCAGTAAATGGCAAACCTTTATACTTCTATGCTAATGATACTAAGATTGGCGATAAAGATGGTGATAACAAACTTGGCGTTTGGCATATCGTTAAAACTGCCAGATAAAGTTTAATAATAATTTTATCTGTATCAAAAAAGCAGCCATTTAATGGCTGCTTTTTTCATGTGATGCTTTAATTAAGATAGAAATTAATGATAAACAGGCTTTATCATTTTTTCTTTACAGCCGCTTTTTTCTCGACCAATTCACCATCGATTTGGATAGGAACATCGGTGGTGATGCCATCAGAAAATGCCGTCATACCATAAGCGGCGCGATCAATAATACCCGTCGCACGGAAGCCGACAACAGGCTCTTTAGTCAGTGGGCTATTGGCGATTTTATTTAAGGTTACATCTAGCGTCAGCGGTTTGGTTTGACCTAGCATAGTGAAATCACCGGTTACTTCGGCTTGTTGCGGATTCTTAAATGTGATGTCAGTCGACTTAAAAGTCATGGTTGGGTATTTGGCGACGTTAAAAAACTCATCCTTTTTAAGATGCTCATCACGCGCATCCCAATTGGTATCGATACTATCTGTGGCAATAGTAAAGTTCATATTGGTTTTAGCAGGCGCTTTGATATCGTAGTTCACCACGCCTTTCACCTCATTAAAGCGACCCATGGTGGTTGAGAACCCTAGGTGGTTCACCGAAAATCCAACGCGTGTGTGCGAGTCATCTAATTGCCATTGGCTCGGTAGCGCCGCGCTTGCCATGGTGGTGGTAGCAAGCGCCGCACTGATCGCGATAGCTTTGGCCGTATTTTTCAGTGAGATATTTATCATTATATTATCCTTGTTTATTGGGGTTTAATCAGTTATTTTTGAGGCGTAATTTTACCTATAGTCGATTCAATTTAAAAACGATACGGTGTTATTGCTATAAATTTTATATAAGATTTACTATCAAAGATAGGTTATTGTTTAAATAACCTACATCTCGAGGTTTAATTGTGTGTTTTATCTAATGTTAGATTATACTAGGGTA
This sequence comes from Psychrobacter sp. FME5, assembly GCF_014861375.1. Classification (NCBI taxonomy): domain Bacteria; kingdom Pseudomonadati; phylum Pseudomonadota; class Gammaproteobacteria; order Moraxellales; family Moraxellaceae; genus Psychrobacter; species Psychrobacter sp. FME5. Next base: position 6,779 of record NZ_RRYX01000058.1, read on the forward strand.
AACCATTTATCTCAATATTGTTAAGGTGTAAGTAATGTATGGTCGTGTCAATTGATCATAGAAGCTGCTTGCATCAAAAGTCGAAAACCGTTAAAATCGCGGTTTGATTTTCCCGCTGGGGAAAGGCTAAGTGAGCAGAAGTGTGGTGTTGGGTGCTGGAATAAGCCAGTGACGCAGCTGCCAGACTGAGAGATGTCCTTAGTGCCTCAGTTACGTATGCTGTGGTGTGATTAATAGTCAAAAATACCGTTAATCAAAAGCGCTGTACATACATCGGACATAGAGAGTTTATTATGCGTAAAGATATCCATCCTAAGTACCAAGAAGTTTTGTTCCATGATACTAACGCTGACGTGTTCTTCCTAACGCGTTCAACTGTTAATACCAAAGCCACTCGTGAATACGAAGGTAAAGAATACCCATACTACCCACTTGATATCTCAAGTGCGTCGCATCCATTCTATACTGGCGAACAACGTAAAACCTCTACTGAAGGTCGTGTTGCAAGCTTCAACAAACGCTTTGGTGCGTTTGGTGGCCGTAGTAAGAAAGCTGCTGATTCTGCTGAATAATTTACGCTTATTGCGTCAATCTATTTCACTGAACCATAAAAAACCGCTGATAATTCAGCGGTTTTTTTTTGGTTCAATTTTTAGAGTTTGGTTGGTTGTTAAAACTTGAATATTACAATGTTATACCATTTACAAAAATTAGAGTAGCAAGGAAAACGAGTGCAAGTGCTATAGTCAGTCCTAAATAAAATGAGTACAAACATTATAGCGAGCTACTGGGATAAGTTTTACTTGCTTGCTGTGCCTGTGCAGACAGAGGCTGCGCAAAATTTATCCCAGTAGCACTGTGTTTGTTTTATAGTGGATCGGCTATACACACTGTAGACTAAACGAGTTTGACACAACTAATCGTACTTTTTGGGTTTGGTATTAGTTTTTGAATTAAGTGACTGGTGATTCTAGTAGCTCGATAATCAGCTCTGCTACCTGCTGCGCCCAATAACCGTACATTAGGCTGCTAGGATGGAAGCCATCACTGGCAAACATCACTGAAATATCGATTGGTGTGCCATTAGAATGCTCTTCTATCATCCGTGCAAAGTCAGTTGCCATGTAGGTAACCCCGTCATTATTGGCACAAACTTGCTGCAATATCTCATCAAGGATTGAGGCTTTTGCACCGACAAAGTTATTCAACGGTGGCGGTATCGCAGGCATTTCTGCCATCGGCGGTAGACTCAAAAAAACCAGCTTTCGTACACCAAACTTACGCTGGGCAATAGCAATAATATCTTCAACTTGCTGTTGCCATTTATCTACAGGAACACTTGATGTCGTATCGTTTACACCGACACTGAGTATCATTACATCAGTAGGCTGGCTAGGAGTGGGTAGGACATATAGCCTACGTAAAATATCGAAGCTGGTATGTCCTGTAGTCGCTTGCAACGTCCAGTTCAGCGTACTGAATGTGTTATAAATGGCGGGCTGTTGCTTCAATATTGGAATGAGCTTGCCTGTCAGTGCTTCTTGCTGCGTCTCACTACCCATACCAGCTGCGGCTGAATCACCAACGACCATGAGGTTTAACGTTTTATTGGTGTTGTTTTTTGGCCTACTAGTAGACTGGTTTAGTGAAATAGATCCGCGTCTTTCGCCATTTGGCTCAGGCAGGCGAACGGTATCGCGCTTGATTTTGCGACCTTGATAAAGATAAACAGGGGCGAGTAGCACATCTTTTGCCACCGAGGCTACTTTATGAGTATTTACCATCCTGCACGCTCCCGAATAGTGGTGAGACTGTCGTCTATTAATAATTTACCATCAAGATAAACATCCCGTAATAGGTTTTCTGTATGAGCAGATAACGCATCGGCTTTGATAGTGTCTAATTTGCCATGATTGTTTCTTATTAGTGCCAACCGGCCTTTCTTCGAGCGTTTAGAGCGGCTGGTGACCGGATCTTTATAGATGTCTTTCCAGGTTCCATCGATAGAGATGGCACTGGCTTTCATCGCCCAGCTCATGGTATCGCGATTGACTTGTTGCAGCAGACCACCGCCCATACCAAAGGTCACGTTTTCGGCGCTAAAGCCAGCCTTCAACACCACATCGATAATTTTGCTCAAACTTTGCGGGCTGATACCATCACCTTGAATGACGCGTACGTAGTCTGGCAATACTTTGTAGCCTTTATTATTGGTAGTCGTCCCAAACTTCACCGCTAAGCGCTCTAATGCCTCGCGAACCACTTTAGCCGGCTCGCCACTGTCTGGTCTAATGACTAACGTACCACCCATGTTTTTAACCTCATCTTTTAAGCTGCCGCCCCAGATGTTATCAATGGCGTTCCATAAGTCATAGCTATCAGAGACCACTGAGAAGCTCTTGCCCGTACCGCCAAACTGCTCAATCATGTTGGCAAAGGCGGCGGTTTCACCATCACGGCCCCATGCGGTCATAGTGCTGTGTTCAGCAGCAGGGATTGAGAAGGCTGGCATGTCTTTATCCATCTGATACCAGCGACTGGCAGCGACCAAAGCGGTCATCGAGTCGGTACCAGCGAAGTTGACCAAATGAGCTAGGCTGCCGAGTGCGACAGACTCATGGCTAGAAGCACCGCGTGAACCAAAGTCATGCAAACGAAAAATCAATGACTCTGAATTGTCCGCAGATTTTTCTAGCGCTTGGCGAATGATACCTTTGCAATAGTGCGAGACACTCGCGACCGTCGATGGATACCAAATCGCGCGTAATAACGCTGTTTCGATATAACTTGGTAGCCAATAAAACTCAGGGTCGGTATTGATAACTTGGCAGACCACGTTGGATACGGGCACGATGCTGCCTTCGGGAACGGCTTCGATACGTAATGGCAAATAACCACCATGTTTAATAACTTGGTAGCCAATAAAACTCAGGGTCGGTATTGATAACTTGGCAGACCACGTTGGATACGGGCACGATGCTGCCTTCGGGAACGGCTTCGATACGTAATGGCAAATAACCACCATGTTTATCGACCAAACGTTCCCAGCCTGCACGGTTAAAGGTCAAGCCGTGCGCTTGAATGACCATTTCCGCCTCATCGATATCTTGATGGGTAATCGGTGTGCTTAAGTATTCTTTGATAAAGGCTTGTAAACCAAAGAACAGCACATCATAGTCGCCTTTACGCGCCTCAACGTAGCTTGATAAGTACTCGCTACCACTTGGGTATTGCACCCAATGTGAGGTTTTATAGCTGTCGCTATTTAAGATCAAATTATTTAAATTACTGGTATACATCACAGAACTCCTCTGCTTTGAGATGCCGCAGCTGCTTTGATGAAAGAACAGTTGCGGCGGTTAACCCTTGCTGTCTATCAGCTTGGGCGGTGAAATTGATAACAATGACATTATAAAGTCAAATGTAGAAAATAGGTTTTATAGTTTTCAGTTGACTAAAAGTTTGGAAATAATGCACCGAAACGTCAATGATAAGAAAACTATAAGCCAACCATCTTAGTGATAATCGCATAATGGTCTTCAAACATCATTTTGGCATCTAACTCGGCAAGGGGTAACCAAAAAGCTGTGGCAGCATCATCGCCGCCTTTTACTTTTGGCAGGCCGTTTGGATCGTTTTTGAGCTGAAAGTAAAACGCTTGGGTAATCGTGCGCCCACGCGCTGAGCGATACGGGTCATCAAAGGTATGCTGACTATGGCAAGAGCCGCGCAACACTGGCTCAGGGACTTTAAGACGAGTCTCTTCTCGTAGCTCGCGGATGCAGGCATCAAATAAGGTCTCTTTTGGATTCAAAAACCCACCCGGTAATGCCCACAGTCCGCGCCCTGGCATACTGCGGCGCTCTACTAATAATATATGCCCTGATTGCACCACCAAAGCATCGGCGGTCATAAAAGTAGGTGGATAAGGGGCTGATTCCCACTGTCTTTTATATTTATCAATAAAATCTGCTTCTTCATGTAGTCGCTGATAATCATCGGTTTTTTTAAAGTCATTTAGTACTTTGCGCGTTGATTCAGGCGTGCGCTCAGGTGTCGGCGTAGCGCCCATTAGATAGCTGTCGCGGATAGGGGTCGCTGATAAATTATGATAATTGGGTACTGAGACCGACGCCCAGTTTGGGAATAGCGATAGATAATACGATGAGCTGTCTTTTGAATGACCAATCAAGCCGATATCCGTTTGTAAGTCGCCAGTGACAGATTTAACACCCGCTTGCACGTATTGTAACCAGCGCGTGTCATTGTAGAGTGCATCGTCCAGCCCAACGCAATGAATACGTGCCGCTTCTGCTGCTGAGTAGACATCCTTAATCATGGCAGCACGCTCAGCAACACTAAACGGATTGCGTAAACTACGCGGTAGGTTAGCTGAGCCAATAAGCATAATGACGTTATCGGCACGCTTTAGTGCTTCGTCGACAACCGCTTTATGCCCACGGTGGAATGGCTGAAAGCGGCCGATAAAAACCAAGTAGCGATAGTGTTTATTATTTTGCGTATCTGGGCTTTGTTTATCCGGGCTTTGCTTATCTAACTGTTGCTCTAATGATTCACTCATATGCGCCAACTTCCTACGACTTATATTTTATTGGTGAAGATTTATGGATTAAAAAACTTATTGCCTAAAAAGCAATGACGCTAATACTGACACAGCCCATTACTCACTGACAAGTGTAAAGATGTTTAGGTCGGTATCTTTAATTGGCATATTTTTCAATCCACGCGGTAACGGTTGGCCAGATCTCTGTGGCAGCGTGACGACTAACCATAATGCGGCTATGCGTATAATCATCTAAATCACCGTGACTGAGCGCGTACTCTCGAAAGACGTTAGATGGGTTTTTAAAGTCGTCAAAAAACAGCTGACAACCAGTGGTAGGGGAGATGAACTTGTCGCCTTTAGCACTAATGGCATAAATAGGAATGGTGATTTTTGGCATATGATGCCGATAATCAAAATAACTGTCGTCAGCGCTATCTTGCTGAGTTATGTGGTTATTTACTTTATGGTTATGAAGATAAGCTTTATTTATCGCGTCTTTATTAAAAGAACCATTATCCATCGCACTTTTTTTTATAAAACTGCTTTTAAAGTGATGGTGTAGATTCCAGTCAAACCACTGACTCATCGTATAATAACTCTCGTTAAAGGGTCCTATTTTGAGTTTTTTGGCAGGAATATGACCAAGCAGACGCGTAAATAGTTTGGCGCTGAGAATTTTAGTGTGGTTTATCGGTTTTATTGCGGCAGCATAGGCTTGGCAAGCAAACAGGGTGATGCTGTTTATGTTATCGATATAACCTGGGTTTTGGATTAAAAATATGGTTAAGCCAACACCGCCGCCGCTATGGGTAACGCAGTGTAGATTGTTAAGTTTTAAGGTGTCAAAGAAATAACGGAAGGTCGCTTCATAGTCATAGGTCGCAACGGTTTCGAAATTAAACTTTTCTTTTGCTATCGAGCTATTACCATGACTGCGCCACTCCATAATGTAGCAATGATGACCAAAGCTGGCGAGATACTCGGCGATTTTTAGGCAGGTTTGTTTGTCCGAAAAAGTCCCATGGGTCAAAAATATATTTTGGGTTTTTATTGTCGATTTATTGGTGGCTAGAGTTTCTGTGGGTGTGTCTGTTATTGTGCAATCTTTTGTGTCAGCTACAATTTTCCAAACGGCGACTTGTTCGCCATCTTTGGTGTCCACTAAATTTAGTGTTTGTATTGTCATAAAATAAGTCTCTATTAATGTGGTTCATTTTTAATAAAGTCGTCAATAAATATTTGCTGAGTTATAGCATAACTCAGCTGTTAGATGAGTTTTATCGCCATTCCTTGAATAAGAACTTACTCCAGCATAACAATAATAAGCATAAAAAACTGCCAACAGTTATTTAACCATTGGCAGTGTTATACATAGTGAGTTTAAGCAGTCATTAAAATTAGCTTTCTTTACTAAACTCGTTGAATGAAGCGACCGCTTCAGCGGCATACATCATCGAAGGACCGCCACCCATATAGATGCACATGCCTAATGTTTCCGCGACTTCCTCTTCTGTCGCGCCAAGCTGCACTAAAGCTTTGGTATGAAAACCAATACAAGCATCGCAACGTGCGCCAACTGCTAATGCTAAGGCAATAAGCTCTTTGGTCTTTTTATCCAATACGCCGTCAGCCGTTGCTGTGGCACCAAGCTGCGAGAATGCTTTGGTGGTCTCAGGGATATGCTTATGTAGTTTTGCCATATTGGTTGAAACGTGTTTGGTGATGTCTTTAAAAGATTTACTCATGAAATGCTCCTGATAGGTGATAGCCATTGAATCGATAGTTTTAAAACTGCAACAGATACCAATAGATTAAATAATTTACTATACTTAATTATAATATATAAAATTACATAATAAAGCAAGCTGCTTTTTGATGAGGTCTGTAGATGAGGTATTTAAAAGTGGTTGTGCGCTGAATTTGTATTGATCAACTATTTTAGTGACTTAGTTAGGTGACTTAGTTAGGTGACTTGGTTGAGTGACTTGGTTGAGTGACTTGGTTGAGTGACTTGATAAGCATGTGAGCTGTCTTTATATAGGAAGGGATGTATCAATCTTGGCATGGGTCAACACGCAACTTTTATGCTTATACGGCTCAAGTGGCTTTTATAAGTAAATTTATTAGAAAATCAGATATTCAATGCCATTAAAAAAACCGATAGCAGTTATTCACTACCGTCCTGGTTTAATTCACAGTAGCGCGGTCGGAATTATCGTCTGAGTGCGGTATAATAGCTTTTATAAACTGATCAATATCTTAATAACAGCGTTAAGAGTAGTGTGAAGAACAACGTCATCAAAAGCAGTAAAGTGACAGACCGTAGTGATGGGTAGCCCCTGTAATTTATGCCGATTTATATTCGTTCAAATACTCAAGATAACCAAATTCACGACACAGTAGCCATAACAGATATAGCGTTTGTGTCATAACACATAGGAAGCATTATGAGTGAACACAATCCAACTGATACTCAAGTAGAACCTGCTGCCGATTACGAGTCAGCGTTAGATACTGAGCAAAGTGATGCAAAAAGCAACATTACCATCACTGAGGCCGCGCAAGGTTATTTGGCAGACTTGTTGTCTAAACAAGATACCGATGGTATCGGCGTGCGTATTTTCGTTGAGCATCCGGGTACACCGCGCGCAGAATGCTGTATGGCTTATAACCAGCCGGGCGAAGAAGACAGTGCTGATTTGAAATTCAGCTACGATGACTTCTCTGCTTTTATTGAAGCGGCATCAGTGCCTTACCTAGAAGATGCGGTGATTGACTATAATAAAGACCGTTTTGGTGGTCAGTTGACATTCCGTGCGCCGAACTCAAAAGTGCCAAAAGTTGGTGCCGATGCCAGTGTCGAAGAACGTATCAACTATGTCTTGCAGTCTGAGATTAATCCAAGCTTGGCGGCCCATGGTGGCGATGTCCAATTACTTGAACTGATTGATGAAGAAGGCGTTGGCTTGACTGCTGTATTGAAATTCGGTGGTGGTTGCCAAGGGTGTTCGGCGGTTGATATGACCTTGCGTCAAGGGGTTGAAGTGCAGCTTAAACAACAAATTCCAGAGCTGACCCAAGTGATTGATGAGACTGACCACACCCGTACTGAGAATGCTTACTACAAATAAATACCGATGAGTTGTTATAAAAGTAATGACGATATCGCCTATGAATATGCTTATTAGTTTCATTGCTTATGACTATTTGTCATTAAGAGATGAGATATTTGCTATTCTTTTAATAAAGAAGCTGGGTTATGATTAACTCAGCTTTTTTTATATCTATCGTTCAGCGATAGGTGCTTTCATATAAGTTGTAATCTGAATGTTTTAAAGCATCTTTTAATCATCGAATATTTATTTAATAGAAAATTGAATTTTAGGAGCGCAATATGAGTGACGGACAACCAGCTAAGCAAACAGAAAGTACTCCACGCCTAGAGACCTTGGCGATTCATGCCGGTTATAGTGTTGAACCAACTACCAAAGCGGTCGCGGTACCTATTTATCATACCAGCTCGTATGCTTTTGATAACACCCAGCACGGTGCTGATCTGTTTGATTTAAAGGTCGCAGGTAATATTTATACTCGTATCATGAACCCGACCAACGCAGTGCTAGAAGAACGCGTTGCCGCGCTGGAAGGCGGCATAGGTGCACTTGCCGTGGCTTCTGGTATGGCGGCCATCACTTATGCGATTCAGACTATATGTGAAGCGGGCGATAATATCGTCGCGGTATCGACGCTATATGGTGGCACTTATAATTTATTTGCTCATGGACTGCCACGTCAAGGTATCGAAGTACGTTTTTTTGACCACAAGGATCCTGAAGCGATTCGCAATTTAATCGATGATAAGACCAAAATGGTCTTTGCCGAAAGTATCGGTAATCCGCTCGGCAACATCGTTGATATCCAAGCCCTGAGTGATATCGCTCATGAATATGGTGTACCAGTGGTGATTGATAGTACGGTCGCCACGCCTGCACTGTGTCGTCCGTTCGAGTTCGGTGCTGACATCGTTATTCATTCCTTGACCAAATATATGAGTGGTACTGGTACCTCGATAGGCGGAGCGATTGTGGATAGCGGAACTTTCCCTTGGGGCGATTATCCTGAGCGTTTCCCACTATTAAATACCCCCGATGCCAGCTATCATGGCGTAAACTTCGTCCAAGACGTTGGCGCGGCGGCATTTATCGCCCGTGCTCGCGTGGCACCGCTGCGTAATACTGGCGCGGCACTTAGCCCGCTTAATGCCTTTGGTATTTTGCAAGGCATGGAGACGTTAAGTCTGCGTATGGAGCGTCATGTCGAAAACGCCCAAGCCGTCGCAGAATACCTACGTGACCATGACAAGGTCGATTGGGTGAAGTACGCTGGTCTGCCTGATCATCCTGAGCATGAACTTGCTAAGAAATACATGAAAGGCACGCCGTCTGCTATTTTAACCTTTGGCGTCAAAGGTGGCCTTGAAGCAGGGGCACGCTTTATCGATGCGTTGCAGCTGATTACCCGTCTGGTTAATATTGGTGATGCTAAATCTTTGGCTTGTCATCCAGCAACGACGACCCATCGTCAGCTTAATGAGCAAGAGCTTGAAAACGCCGGCGTCAGTACGGACATGGTGCGTTTATCGATTGGTATCGAGCACATCGAAGATATCAAAGCCGATTTAGAGCAAGCGTTAGCCTCAGCTTAAGGTGCAATTTTTTGCTAAATTAAAAACATAACTATTCAGTAAATAAAAAGCCCATATCATTGATATGGGCTTTTTTATTCAGGGTCAAAAGCAAAAATATGCCCTAGGCTGATAGGACACGCTGAGCGATATCTTTATAATCTTTTGAGGCCAAGCGCGGCCCGAACTGTTGAATCACCTGTGCCGCTACTTCGCTGGCAAGACGACCACATTCTGGCAAGCTGTATTGCTGCGATAAAGCGTATAAAAAAGCGCCAGAATAGTTATCGCCTGCGCCATTGGTATCGATCACATTGGTAACGGCTGGGGTAGGAACTTGATGGATTTCAATATCTGTCTCACCATTTGGTTGATGGGCGATGATGGCACCATTGGCACCATCGGTAACCACGGCCGTTTGGCAATGCTCAAGTAGCGCCCGCGCCGCTGCCTTATGTTGCTTTTTATCGGTGAATAACTTTGCTTCTTCGCTATTACAAAATATCACCGCGACTTTATTGCCGAGCATGTTAAGTAAGCCTTCTTTGGCAAACTTCACTACGGCTGGATCGGCAAAACTCACGGCGATTTTTGCACCATGAATGCCTGCTTGTTGGCGCAATTGGGTCATCGCTGGCTGGATACCTTCAGACATGGCTAGATAGCCTTCTAGATATAACCAATCTGCTTGGGTTAGCGCATCAAAATCGACGTTATCAGCAGTAATATCGCTTGAGGTACCAAGAAAAGTCTGCATGGTACGTTCGCCATCTTCGGTCACTGCGACCACGCACGAGCCAGTTACTCCACCGGCATGGATGGATTTTTCTGACGTCGCAACGCCGCCTTCATGTAAGTCTTTTAGGTAAAACTCCCCTTGCTGGTCATCACCAACACGGCAGGCGTAAAAAGGTTTGCCGCCCAAGCTTGCAAAAGCATACATGGTATTGGCAGCTGAACCGCCGCCCGCTTGCTTTGATGGTTCAATGTCTGCAAGCTTAAAATAAGCCAACAACTGCTGCTGCTCTTCGATACCTGCCAGCGTCATATTGCCTTTGGTCAAATCTGTTTCTTCAAGCGCGGCATCTGACAACATATATTCGTGGTCAACCAAAGCATTCCCTATCGCCATTACATTGTACATTGCTTATGTCTCCTCAATTAAGTGATAAACGTCTATTCTTGATAGTTAAAAATCATTCAGCTTGTTGTAGCTCAAGCAACCGCTGATATAGTGCGTTCTTTTTTACGCCAGTAATATCGGCGGCCAAGGAAGCGGATTTTTTAACCGATAAATCTTCTAGTAAGCGCTTCAATAATGTATCGTGAATACTGATATCGTCCGAATCCTGCGCCACATTAACGCCAGCGACCACCACCACTATTTCACCACGCTGTTGATTGTCATCTGCTTTGACAAACTCAACCAAATCACCCAACGTACTCTTATGTACCGTCTCAAAGGTTTTGGTCAGTTCACGACAAAACGTGACTTCGCGCTCGGCACCAAATATCGTTGCCATATCTTCTAAACTGGCGATAATGCGATGCGGGGCTTCATAAAATATCAGCGTTTCAGTACGTGAGTTTAGAGCAGACAGTTGCTTTTGGCGTCCATGAGTTTTTGCTGGTAAAAAACCAATAAAGCTAAAACGGTCTGAGGGCAGTCCTGCAACCGAGAGCGCAGCAATGGCAGCAGACGCGCCAACGATAGGTGATACTCGAACGCCTGCAGTATGTGCCGCTTGCACCAATTGATAACCTGGGTCACTGACCAGTGGCGTACCAGCATCACTAATCAGAGCGACCGAATGACCTTGCTCGATCATCTCGATAATTTTGGGCGTTTGAATCGCGCTATTGTGTTCATGATATGCCCACAGTTTATTATGTCCTTTTTGCTTCACTGCTGTATCAGCGTCATCTGCATCACCATTTTCGATGTGATGGGTTGCTGGGTTTTTAGCGTCGTCAGCTTTACTGCCTTTGGTCTCGATGCCAAAATGTGACAGTAGCTTGCCTGACGTTCGCGTATCCTCACAGGCAATGATGGCAACCTGCTTTAAGACGTCAATCGCATGTGGCGTCATGTCGCTAAGATTACCAATCGGCGTAGCGATGATATATAGACAAGCTGGCATCGCGGTAGGGCTAGACATGAAAACCTCGGAGTATTAAAAGCGGGAATTAAAAAAATAAGATGACACTACTATCCATACTGACATTATCTGTCCTCTGACTCAGTCAAGGAGCAAGTGACAAAATGGCCGACAGATAAAAGATGGAGGGCGCGAAAGTGGTTAGTTTAGCATGATGTGCTATGATAATTCTGAAATGTTAAACAGACTAACAAACCTCATGGCGAACCATAAACCTTTAGCCCTTACTTCACCAAAGCAGCGCCAAGGCAGTCTGTTTGAACAACAGGCGTGTGAGTTTTTACAGGCGCAAGGGTTGGTATTGGTTGCGCAAAACTGGCAACAGCCAAAAGTGGGTGAGCTGGACTTAGTGATGGTAGAAAAAGGGTCGGCGTGGTCGACACTGGTATTTATCGAAGTGCGTCAAAGACAGCGTTCAAACTTTGGTGATGCCGCAGTCAGCGTGACGCCAAGCAAACAACGTAAAATTATCAAGGTGGCGCGCTATTTTTTGCAGCAACATCCCACATATCATAACTGTGAATGCCGGTTTGATGTGATTGCCTATAATACCACTGATAAAAACAATAAGAAAAATGAACCACCAGAATGGCTACAAGGCGCTTTTATAAGCGCAGCATGGTAGTTGATTGCCTTTATTTTTTGACTGACAGCGAAATAACAATCAGCATCTTTGCATCAAGGTATCGTTACCAAAAGCCTAACTATCTACCATAAAAATTAAGGCTCTGTTTTAATAGTGTGTTGATATAACTTATTGATAAATGATATAATGACT
>NZ_RRYX01000059.1:0-18314 GCF_014861375.1 Psychrobacter sp. FME5
TTCTCTTTGTTGTGGTAAACAAGAGTGTAAGGCGTTGCTTATTTTTTTCAACTATTTCCCAATTCTATACAGCCCCTAATAGATCTAAAGCTTGATTCTCAATTTTTATTACCGCCATTCTCATCAAAAAGCCAGCCGTGCAGTAAATGCCTGACTGGCTTTTTTGTGTCAAATGTTTGCCATGTTTTTATGGTATCTTTTATAGAGTAGTTATTTCTATAACTTAATTAAATGATACATATTGTATTGCTGTGATTGACAGGCTTTCATTGATAGCGTTATAGTAGTTCACACGATGTAAGACCTATTCAAGGAAGAAGGACTTGTCTACAGGCGATTAATAAGCACAATTTATACGTGCCATAAAAAGTAAAACGAAAGGACTCGTTATGACCCAAACTATTGACTTCGATAGCATTCTTAATAATATTCCTAGTATCAATATGGGCGCTCGCTCGTCAAACGCGCCACTCACCCAAAGCTATGACACAGGCCCTGACGTCCCACTGATTGAAGCAACAATTGGTGATTTTTTTGATGCCATTGTTTTTAAATATCCTGAGCGTGAAGCGCTGGTCGTCCGTCACCAAAACATCCGTTGGACCTATCGTGAGCTGCAACAGCAAGTTAATCAACTCGCCAGCAGCATGATTGAAATGGGGCTTGAGATTGGCGATCGTATCGGTATCTGGTCGCATAACAATGCCGAATGGCTACTCATGCAACTGGCGACCGCAAAGATTGGCATCATTCTTGTCAATATCAATCCTGCCTACCGTACTTTTGAATTGCAATATGCGCTGAATAAATTGGGCTGCTCAGCGTTGGTGCTGATGCGTCATTTTAAAACCAGTGATTATGCACAATTAATCCGTGAATTATGTCCTGAGATTTATCATAAAGACTATACCCAGCTTGATTTGGTCGAGATTCCAACGATTGAGCGTATCATTTGGATTGACGAGCCAGATTCTGATGAAGAATTTCACTTTATGCAGAAGTTTTCTGCATGGATGGCTGAAGGTGATGCCAACGATCCACGAGTGGCGGAGCGTCAGGCGCAGCTTAAAAATACCGATGCTATCAATGTTCAATTCACTAGCGGTACGACGGGCACGCCAAAAGGCGCAACGTTAAGCCATCGTAATATCCTTAATAATGGCTACTTTATCGGTGAGGCGATGAATCTCACTGAAAAAGATAGGCTGTGTATTCCCGTACCGTTATATCATTGCTTTGGTATGGTGCTCGGTAACTTAGCAATACTGACACATGGCGGTTGTATCGTTTATCCGAACGATGGTTTTGAGCCATTGTCAGTATTAAAAGCAGTCGAAGAAGAAAAGTGTACAGGTCTCCATGGCGTGCCAACAATGTTTATCGCCGAACTCGACCATCCTGAATTTAAAAACTTTGATTTATCGACCTTGCGTACTGGCATTATGGCCGGCTCTAGCTGCCCGATTGAGGTGATGCGCCGCGTCATCGATGAGATGCATATGAAAGAGGTCACCATTGCTTATGGAATGACCGAAACCAGTCCAGTTTCTTGTCAGACCAATGAACATACGCCTTTAGATAAACAGGTCTCGACCGTAGGACTGGTGCAGCCGGCGCTCGAAGTTAAAGTCGTCGATATCGAGTCTGGCGAGATTGTAGCGTTAGGTGAAACTGGCGAGCTACTCACACGTGGTTATTCAGTGATGAAAGGCTATTGGGGCAGTCGCTTTAAAACCCGCGAAGCGATTCAAGATGGCTGGATGCATACGGGTGATTTGGCAACGATGGATGAGGACGGCTATGTCAAAGTCGTCGGTCGTAGTAAAGATATGGTCATCCGCGGCGGTGAAAATATCTATCCAGTAGAAGTCGAGAACTATCTATACCGTCATCCTAAAATCCGTGACGTGCAAATTGTAGGTATACCAGATAAGCGGTATGGCGAAGTGCTGGCTGCTTGGATTATTCCTAGAGAAGAGGGCTGCTTGACCGAAGAAGAAGTGCGTCAGTTCTGTAGTGAGCATATTGCCCATTATAAAGTGCCGACCTATTATCGTTTCGTCACCGAATACCCGATGACCATCACTGGTAAAATTCAGAAATATAAAATCATTGAGCAGATGAAAGAAGAGTTGGGCTTATAGTTAATTTAACTATTATGTCTAGTTTATTAAAAGTTATAGTTGATACCAAATGAAATAAATACGTTATGTTATGACGCGAGATTCGTATGGATTTTTCTGGCTTGCTGTGCCTACGCCGACAGAGGCTGCAAAAAATTCACCCAAATCTCGCTGTATCGATTGTAAATCGAAATGACTATACGAACACGAGTAAATAATAAAATAACCAGTAGTTAGAATAATTCGCATAACAAGCTACTCGCATTTACGCATCAAAGAAAAGGGATATCATGAGCGCTATTATAACCAGTAAATTGAGTCCAAACGCCGCTGAATTTCAGCAAAACAGTGCCGCTATGCAAGAAGTGGTTGATGACTTATATGGTCACTTGCGTAAAGTTGCCCAAGGTGGCTCCGAGCGTGCGAGAGCCAAGCATTTAGCGCGAGGCAAACTCTTACCTCGCGAGCGTGTCGAGCGTTTGCTGGATGTTGGTACATCATTTTTAGAAGTGGCGCCAATGGCAGCGCATGACATGTATGGTGAAGATATTCCAGCGGCTGGCGTGATTGCTGGTATCGGCCGCATTAACGGCACCGAGTGTATGATTGTCTGTAATGACGCCACCGTTAAGGGCGGTACTTACTTTCCCATGACGGTCAAGAAACATTTACGTGCGCAGGAAATTGCCCAAGAAAATCATTTGCCGTGTGTTTACTTGGTTGATTCTGGTGGTGCAAACTTGCCCAATCAAGATGAGGTATTCCCAGATAAAGAGCATTTCGGGCGTATCTTCTTTAATCAAGCCAATCTTAGTGCCGCTGGTATTCCACAAATCGCCGTGGTAATGGGTAGCTGTACGGCAGGCGGCGCTTATGTACCAGCGATGAGTGATGAGTCTATTATTGTCAAAGACCAAGGAACCATCTTTTTGGGTGGTCCGCCATTGGTAAAAGCCGCAACCGGCGAAGAAGTTACAGCAGAAGATTTGGGAGGCGGTGATGTCCATACCCGTCTGTCAGGCGTGGTTGATCATTTGGCGCAAAACGATACGCATGCATTATCAATCGCCCGTAATATCGTCAGTCATTTAAATCGTCCTGCTAAGCACATTCCGAATCAAATCGAGCCGCTTCCACCACGTTATGATGCCAAAGAATTATACGGAATTATTCCAACCGATAAACGTAAGCCGTTCGATATTAAAGAAATCATTGCTCGTATCGTCGATGACAGCGCCTTTGATGAGTTTAAAGCGCGTTTTGGCACCACGCTGGTTTGTGGATTCGCCCATATCGAAGGCATGCCAGTGGGGATTATTGCCAATAACGGTATTTTATTTAGTGAATCAGCGCAAAAAGGTACGCATTTTATTGAGCTGTGCTGTAAACGCAAAATTCCATTGGTATTCCTACAAAATATCACCGGCTTTATGGTCGGTCGTAAATATGAAAACGAAGGTATCGCTCGTCATGGCGCCAAGATGGTAATGGCGGTGGCGAATGCTAAAGTGCCAAAATTTACTGTCATCGTTGGTGGCTCATTTGGTGCGGGTAACTACGGCATGTGTGGCCGTGCTTATAGTCCGCGCTTCTTATGGATGTGGCCAAGTGCGCGAATTTCTGTGATGGGCGGCGAGCAAGCAGCGTCGGTCTTGGCAACGGTCAAGCGTGATAACTTTGACCGTAAAGGCGAAGCGTGGAGCGACGAAGACGAAGCGGCATTTAAAGCGCCAATACGTGAGATGTACGAAGAGCAAGGTCACCCTTATTATGCCACGGCTCGTTTATGGGATGACGGGGTGATTGATCCTGCTGATACCCGTAATGTGTTGGCATTAGCGCTTAGTGCGGCTCATAACGCCCCGATTGAAGGGACAAGCTTTGGTGTCTTTAGAATGTAAGAGTTTTAATGTCTGCCCATAATAAGTTTTTTTCATTATAAGAGGCTGCTGCGACAACTTTTTAAGAAGTACGATTTGTACTCGGTTTTCTTGTATTAATATTATTATGGATTGATCCAGAGTTTTTTAAGTATTTACATAAAATATAGAGAAAGTTATGCAACAAAATCTGAATAACTATAAAAGTCTATTGGTTAATATTGAGCAGCATGTGGCGACGGTAATCTTAAATCGCCCTGAGATACGTAATGCCTTTAACGATGAGATGATTGCTGAGTTGACCGATACTTTCAAGGCGCTTGGCGCTAATGACGACGTACGCGTTATAGTCTTAGCCGCTACTGGGAAAGCGTTTTGCGCAGGTGCGGATCTTAATTGGATGCGGGCCATGGCAGACTATAGCTATGAAGAAAACCTAGCAGATGCGGATAAGTTAGCACAAATGCTGAAGACTATTTATGAATGTCCGAAACCGACGGTTGCTGCTATCCAAGGGGATGTGTATGCAGGCGGTATGGGTTTGGTTGCCGTTTGCGATGTAGCCATTGCTGTCAAAACAGCCAATTTCTGTTTAAGTGAAGTCCGTTTAGGATTAGCGCCTGCCACTATCAGCCCTTATGTGATACGCGCATTGGGCGCACGAGCATCGCAGCGTTACTTCCTCAGCGCTGAAGTTTTTGATGCCAAAAAAGCGCGTCAGCTCGGCTTTGTGCATGAGCGCGTCAGCGAAGAGTCGCTTGATGGTGCGGTTGCAGCATTCTGCGCTAAAGTGGTCAAAAACAGCCCTGACGCGGTCAAAACCTGCAAGCGTTTATTACATGACGTCGCAGGTGCAGATATTACCGATGAATTAATCGCTGATACGGTTAAAGGTATCGCCGATATCCGCTCGTCAGAGCAAGGAAAAGAAGGTGTGCAAGCATTTTTGCAAAAGCGTAAGCCTGATTGGCTGATAGCTGATTAATAATAAAAATCACAAGAGACAGGGATCGTTATGTTTTCTAAAATTCTAATCGCCAACCGTGGTGAAATTGCCTGCCGTGTTGCTGCGACTGCCAAGCGTCTAGGTGTGAGTACCGTCGCTGTTTACTCTGATGCTGATCGTGAGGCTAAGCATGTCGCGGTCTGTGATGAAGCGATTTACTTGGGTGGCTCTGCGCCAAAAGACAGCTATCTTAAAGGCGATGCTATCATAGCGATTGCCCTCGATGTTGGCGCACAAGCGATTCACCCAGGTTATGGGTTTTTGAGTGAAAATGCAGATTTTGCGCAGGCTTGTCAAGATGCAGGATTGGTTTTTATCGGTCCATCAGCAGACGCTATTCGCGCCATGGGCGGTAAGTCGGAGTCTAAACGCTTGATGGAAGCGGCTGGCGTACCGCTGATACCCGGTTATCACGGCGACAATCAAGATGCGGATTTTTTGAAGCAGCAAGCTGATAATATTGGCTATCCGGTATTGATTAAAGCCAGTGCCGGTGGCGGCGGTAAGGGCATGCGTATCGTCGAGCAGTCTAGCGAGTTTATTGAGTTACTAGAATCCTGTCGCCGTGAAGCCATTACCAGCTTTGGTAATGATCAGGTGTTGGTCGAAAAATATGCCCTAAAACCACGTCACATCGAAATCCAAGTATTCGGTGATACGCATGGCAATTATGTGCATCTGTTTGAGCGCGATTGCTCAGTACAGCGTCGCCACCAAAAGGTACTAGAAGAAGCCCCCGCACCCGGTGTCGATGCAGCTATGCGTGAGGCGATGGGAACAGCGGCGATTGAAGCGGCGCGTGCCGTTGATTATGTAGGCGCTGGCACAGTTGAGTTTATTGTTGAACAACGCGAAGACTCGATGAACTTTTATTTTATGGAAATGAATACTCGTCTACAAGTTGAGCATCCCGTTAGTGAAGCCATTTCGGGTGTGGATTTGGTTGAATGGCAGCTATTAGTCGCAGCAGGTCAGCCGTTACCTAAAAAACAAGCAGACTTGGCTATTAATGGTCATGCGATTGAAGCACGTATTTGTGCTGAAAATCCTGACAATGGGTTTCTACCAGCGACGGGTACTTTATTTACCTATCAAAAGCCCGAGCATAGCACTTTTGTTATTAATAAAAACAGCGCAGATGTGCGTATCGACGATGGCGTCCGCGAAGGTGATGTCATCAGCCCGTTCTATGACTCTATGATTGCCAAGCTTATCGTCCATGCACCCACTCGTGAGCAAGCATTGGCCAAACTTGATCGTGCACTGGCACAAACGCGCATCGTCGGTCTGCCAAATAACGTGGCATTTTTACGTTATATTATAAATACCGAATCATTTAGCCAAGCCAATCTTGATACGGCGCTGATAGAACGTGAGCGTGATGAGTTGTTTGATCAGCATCCGCTTGCGCTATCGACGCTTGCAGTGACGGCTATTACCCAGCAGCTTGCCAGTGAAGCGGCAGCGCAAACAGCGAAAAGTACAGGTGCAGACCCATTTAGTAAACCGATAGGCTTTCGTGCCTTTAGCGATTATACGCGCTCGTTTAGCTTGGTTTATGATGAGAAGTCTTATAACGCTCGTATTAGTAATTGGCACAATGCTAATTGCTCAGACAGCAAAAAAGGCAGCGATAGCCTCAGTAGCTTTGCGCTGGTCATTGAAAAAGAAATCGCCAATACTGAAGAGAATAGCAATATTAATATAGCCGCCCAGACAGAAATGGTCTATGAAGGTCAAGTTAGCTATAACAGTATTGACGCGTATAATCATACGTTATGGTTGGAGGGCGCACGGGTCAATGTTCAAAGTTGGACAAATAAAGAAACCGTTTATGTCTTTACCGATAATGGACGAGATGAAATTACACTGGTCGATATCATGGCGCACGTCGGCGAAGATAGCGCTGCGGTTGGTAGTTTGAAATCACCGATGCCGGGTCAGGTAGTGGCATTTAAAGTAGCCGTTGGCGACACGGTCAAAGAAGGCGAGCCATTAGCTGTCATTGAAGCGATGAAAATTGAGCATACTATTACAGCACCAACCGATGGCGTGGTGGCAGAGTTATTATTTGCGGCGGGCGACTCGGTTGCTGATGGTGATGAGCTGTTGCGTATCGATACGGAAAGCTGATAGCGGACAGACGAGTAATAACAAGGTGAATAAGTAAAAAGGATGATTAGCATGAGTATATCGTATCCAAAGCACGTCACCATCGTCGATGTCAGTCCACGCGATGGCTTACAAAACGAGTCAATGACGGTGCCGACGGCAGTAAAGCAAGCACTTATCGATGATTTAATTGCAGCAGGTATAAAGAAACTTGAAGCCACCAGTTTTGTCTCGCCAAAATGGGTACCGCAGATGGGTGATAATAGTGCGCTGCTCGAAGCACTTGCACCGACACGTCACTCGGACGTTTGTTACTCGGTACTCGTACCGAATATGCGCGGTTTTGAGAATGCTATTTTGCATCGCCCTGATGAAATCGTCATCTTTGGCTCAGCCAGTGAGACCTTTAGCCAAAAGAACATCAATTGCAGTATTGATGAAAGCATTGAGCGTTTCGCGCCCGTTGCCGCTGCAGCAAAAGCGCAAGGCATCAAGGTGCGCGGCGTTATCTCTTGCACCGTCGGCTGCCCTTATGAAGGTGAGATTGACCCAAGCCAAGTGGCGTATGTGACTAAAAAATTAGTTGAGATTGGCGCTGAGCAAATCGGTATTGCGGATACGATTGGTGTTGGCACGCCGCTGAAAGTACAGCGTGCGCTACAAGCTGCATTGGAGTACGCTGATATTGCCATGCTATCTGGGCATTTTCATGACACTTACGGTCAAGCACTAAGTAATACTTTAGCCGCCTTACAAATGGGCGTCAGCGAATTTGATACCTCAGTCGCTGGACTTGGCGGCTGCCCATATGCCAAAGGTGCAACGGGTAATGTCGCCACCGAAGACGTGGTCTACATGCTGCATGGTATGGGTATCAATACTGGTATCGATTTAGAGAAATTAGTAGTGGCAGGCGAGCGCATCAGTGAGTTTTTAGGGCGAGTTAACGGCTCAAACGTGGCACGAGCATTGATTAATAAACGTCAGTCTTAACCAATATAGTCAATCCACTATAAAAGTGTTACCGCGTTAACCTCGCTTGAGGTATTAAATATACATCTACACTCGGTTGCCTTGTACCACTTTCAAATTGAATTGACTATGGCATCAAAACCAGTATAGAAAATATAGTGGCTTTAAAAAACAGATTAAAATTCAAATTTAAAACATTAAAATACAAGGAATGGTTATGAGTTTACCTGGATTGAATTTTCAGCTTGGCGAAGATATCGACGCCTTACGCGATGTGGTACAACAGTTTGCTGCAAAAGAAATCACCCCGCGTGCTGCCGAGATAGACAGTAGTGATGAGTTCCCCATGGATTTATGGCAAAAAATGGGCGATCTTGGTCTACATGGCATTACTGTTCCTGAAGAATATGGCGGTTCTGATATGGGCTATGTCGCGCATATGGTGGCGATGGAAGAGATTAGCCGTGCGTCTGCATCAGTGGCGCTGAGCTATGGTGCGCATTCAAATCTATGTATCAATCAGCTCAAACGTAATGGTAGCGAAGCACAAAAACAAAAGTATCTGCCAAAACTTATCAGCGGCGAGTTCATCGGTGCTTTAGCAATGAGCGAAACGGGCGCTGGCTCAGATGTCGTTAGTATGAAACTGAAAGCAGAAGAAAAAGACGGTAGCTATATTTTAAATGGTAGCAAAATGTGGATTACCAATGGTCCTGATGCCGACGTGATGGTGGTTTATGCCAAGACCAATCCAGAGCTCGGTGCTAAAGGCATGACCGCTTTTATCGTTGAAAAAGGCATGGAAGGTTTTGGCACCGCGCAAAAGCTCGACAAGCTCGGCATGCGCGGTAGTCATACCGGTGAGATGACCTTTAACAATGTCAAAATTCCCCGTGAAAATATCTTGGGCAATTTAAACGAAGGCGTTAAAGTCTTGATGAGCGGTCTCGATTACGAGCGTGCGGTATTGGCTGCAGGTCCTATCGGCATCATGCAAGCAGTAATGGATAACGTCGTGCCCTACATTCATGATCGTAAGCAGTTTGGACAAGCGATTGGCGAATTCCAGCTCATTCAAGGTAAAGTCGCAGACATGTATACTATCTTGCAAGCGGGTCGCAGCTTCTTATATACCGTTGGCAAAAACCTCGATATGCTAGACAAACGTGGTGCCGGTCATAGCCGAGAAGTACGTAAAGATTGTGCCAGTGTGATTTTATGGTGTGCCGAAAAAGCCACTTGGATGGCAGGCGAGGGCATCCAAATATTTGGTGGTAATGGCTATACCAACGAGTATCCGCTTGGTCGTTACTGGCGCGATGCCAAGCTATATGAGATTGGCGCGGGTACCAGTGAGATTCGCCGTATGTTGGTCGGTCGTGAGTTATTTAACGAGACTAAGTAGATATCTTTGGGTTAATAGTAAACTTTTATCCAAAATATCTGCTCTAAAATCTAAAAATGTGCTACGTTATGTATCCAATAGCGTGGCACATTTTAATGATTTGGATAAAAGACTTTTATATGATCAGTAAATTACACATTAAGCCAGTTTTTAATACAGCCTTTCACTTGTTAACCAATATAAAAGCTATCAGTACTTATAGTTTGTTAACTAGCCTACTTGCACTGTTTGCATTGACAGTAAGTATGACGCCAGCGCAGGCAGAGTTAGTTGATTTATCTGATTCAGAAAAAGTGATTCAGTTTTCTAGTCGAGACGCAAATTGGTTACAGCCGCCAAAATTTTCTTTTAATAAACGATCAGTCAGATGCTTAGATGAGGAAACTGGGGAACCTGTTAAGATTAGGAGGGAACAGAAGTTCGAAGTAACATTGGGGTTTCAGGTTGATAAGCAAGGTGAAATAACCAAAATATATGTCGAAAAAAGTAGTGGTAATAAGTGTTTTGATAGAAGGGCTGCTAGACAGGTTCAGACAGGACGTTTGATGCCATTTCTGTTGAAAGGGAAAGCAGTAAAAGGAAGGGCTAGTTTACCCATTACATTTAAATATCGAGCACACTAATTGGTGATAAGAGTTTTCTTTATAGTTTGCTCAAACCAAAAAAAGCAGGGCGCTTAAAACGTCCTGCTTTTTTATTGTTATTTGGTAAACATTCCAAACTATTATGACTGTTTTTCATGGTCAAAATAGCGTGCCAAACCATTTAATAATAAATCATCGCGAAGGCGGACTGGACGGTTGACGTGTTGGGCAATAATGGCAGCGTCACCACCGGTCATGATAATCTCAAAGTTAGGATGGCGCGTGCTAACCTCATTTATAGCCCCAACGATGGACAGCATAATTCCGCGATGTACCGCATCTTTGGTGGTAGTTCCTTGAGCGACACTATCAAAGGTGCCATTAGAGATGGTAATTTGCTTGGTACCAGAAAATAGCGACTCGCGTTGTAGATAGATGCTAGGGAAAATATAACCGCCCAAATGCTCAGCATGATCTATCAAATCAATCGTTACCGCTGTACCGCAGCCAATCACACACTGGCGTTTGGTCTTATCTACGGCGCCAAGCATTTGTAGCCAGCGATCACAGCCAAGTTGTTCATCATTATAAGCGCTCTTCATCAAGGCGTGCTTGGCATCGACATGGACAAACTCAAACGGAATATCAAGGCGACTGAGCGTCTCTGAAACTTTTATGTTGAGGTCGTCGCCGAGTACCGACGAGATCCCGATAAAATGAGGCGCATAACGCTCAAAGCGATCGGTCAGACCCATTAATAATTCAGCAGGCGCTTGCAAATGTTGCTTGGCATCATGCGAGACTATCTGTCCGATATCATCGGTTAGCCAGTATTTAAGGCGGGTGTTTCCAAGATCAAGCCAGAGCATAAATATCCTTATATAGAGTGACGTGATTTTCAACCATTAAGCTGATATTTGGTTCACTTTTAGTGCTCGTTAGGTAAGCGGTTTAAACTTGATAAATAACGTCGATGCGTCCAGTAAAAAGCGCAGAAATATTACCGTTATCTTGGCGTAATTGCAAACATCCATGTGTATCGATACCGCATGCATAACCCGTGATGCTATCTGTTTTGCCGTTATGTTCTTGAGTAACACGCAAGCGTAGTCCTGCCAATGCATCCATCGAGTCAAACTGTTTTAAGAAGCTGTCCAAATTATAGGTTTGACCAGTGGGCTTCTCTAAGCCCAAATGCTCAAAACGTGTCATCGCCGCCATTAACGCCTTGCTCATTTGCTGATAAAGCTCGCGTAAGCTTGGTAGACTGCTTGCTGGTGCTTTTGGCTCCAGTATCCGCTCGATATCCTGTAAGCTAATCGCTTGATAGCTCATGCCTTCACAGGTTTGCGCGGTGAGTTTCGGCGTCGCTTGTACATTGAGACCCACGCCCATCACTACGCCAACCAGCTTGCCAGCTTGGGTGACTGGTTCTATCAAAATACCTGCAAGCTTATGAAAAGGCAGGGTTTGGTTTGCTTTTTTATGTGTCTCTTTTTCAGATAAGTTCAATGCAGAATGATGCGAATAAAAACCTAAATCGTTTGCCCATTTTACCCCGATAGGTGTCAATCCTTGTGCACACAGTTGCTCATTTAGCACTTGAATAACTGGCATTTTAGCCAATTCAACGCCGATAATTAACGACAATAAACCGCTAATCGGCATATGCACTGGATAATATAACGACAGATAAACATTGCCACGCGGTGACTGCCACGAGCGCCCATGTTGCCCACGTCCTGCGCTTTGGGTTTCTGCAGTCAATAGATGCATTTCAGCAGCATTGAGCGTGCCATTCTGCACGTCTGCTATCAGCTGGCTATTGGTAGAGCCGCTACTAATAAGGTGGCGATGGTTGAGTTCAGGCAAATGATCGAGCACTAACGAATGAGGTAGGCCGTCAGATAAATGGGCGAGTGTTGGCATAAGTTTGGTCGATGTAGTTAAGGGAGCAAATGTAGCATTGGAAATCTTTGATATACTGAGCGACTGTTGCTAATAAAAACTGTCGCTAATAAACAGGATCAAATAGACAGCATAAAGATCAGTTTATGATTTGGCAAATGCAATTAAAAATGTGTTATATAAGTGATAACAAAATAAATAATTTGATGAAAGAGATGCATTATAAAAGGCTGATTGAATGATGTTATATGTATGGTTTGTGATTGCAGGAGCATTTGCTGGCGTTAGTGCGGGTCTGTTTGGGGTCGGTGGCGGTATGATTATCGTCCCAGCATTGGTGTGGATTTTTACCGCGTATGATTTTTCACCAGAAGTGGTCACCCATTTGGCCATTGGCACCTCGCTTGCGACCATTGTAGTGACCTCAATCAGCTCACTTACGGCGCATAATAAGCGCGGCGGGGTGCGCTGGGAAGTCTGGCGAAAAATGGCATTGGGTCTAGTCATTGGCAGTCTGGTCGGCGCGGGCGTCGCAGATATGATTGATGGCAAAGTGTTGCAAGCGCTTATCGGTGTTGGCGCACTATTAGTCGCCTTAAAAATGTTGTTCTTATCCAATAAAGAGCAGCTCGGTAAACCATTGCCATCTACTGGCGTACAGTTTGGGGCGGGTACTGGCATCGGTATGGCGTCATCTATTTTTGGGATTGGCGGTGGCAGTTTGACCGTACCGTTTTTAAACTGGGCAGGACTGTCGATGAAGCAATCGGTCGGGACGTCTGCCGCTTGCGGTCTACCGATTGCACTGGCGGGCGCGGCAGGGTTTGCATGGTTCGGTCAAGATGTCGCTAATCTACCTGAGGGCACGATAGGCTTTGTGCATATTTCAGGATTTTTATGTATTTCAGTGGTCAGTTTTGCGATGGCAAAAGTCGGAGCCAAGCTTGCCCATGTCTTACCTGCGCTGACGCTCAAACGTGCATTTGGCGTGCTCCTGCTATTTGCGGGCGGGCAGTTATTGTTAAGTGGAATTGGGGTGATTTAACTAAACCTTAATATTCGAGCTATTAAATTTAGAGTCTTGTTATGTCAATCAAAAAACACTTTATTGAATTTCTCTATTTAAATTTTCCAACTTTTTTAAAGTTGTTTGCTAATCGGTATTATAAAGAGAGAGCTAAACCAAGAATTCAACAGCCTATCATTCATAAGTTTAATGATGAGTTTAGAATCGTTAGACATATGGGGAAGCATAGTCTTATTGATAACAAAGAAAATATTTTTTTATGCCTACCTTACGACGATATCATGCTTCCACAAGAAGGTTTGGCCCTAGTATTCAACATTGATTCTGATAAATTGTATAATTCCGACGACGATGATTGTGAAAGTTTTGGCTTTATTGATGAAAAAGGCAAGCTTGTTATTCCTATGATTTACAGTTGTGGTGATGATTTCTCTGGTGGTTTAGCCGTTGTCAAAAAAAATGGTAAATGGGGCTTTATTGATTCATTAGGGAAAACAATCATAGCCTTTAAGTATGAAGATGCTATGAGCTTTGAAGAGGATTTAGCCGCTGTGCAATTAGAGGGCAAATGGGGCTTTATTGATAAACAAGGACAGATGATAATTGAGCCTAAGTATCAAGAAGCTAATAGCTTCAACTTAGGGTTGGCAGCAGTGAAACAAGATGGTAAGTGGGGTTATATTGATAAAAACGAGAAATTTATCGTATCCAATGATTTTGATTGGATAAATATATTTAAAGAAGGTTTGGCCGCTGTAGAAAGTAATGGTAAGTATGGTTATATTGACGTATTAGGCAATATCGTCATTCCTTTGATTTACGACTATGCTGATGAGTTCAGCGATGGCTTAGCTGGAGTGATGCAAAAAGATACGCGTGGTTTTATAGACAAGTCAGGTAATATAATTGTCCCTTTAAATTATGATTTCGTCGGGGATTTTAGCAACGGAGTCGTTTCTGTGACTTACCAGGATGAAGAAATTTGGTTCGATAAACAAGGTAGTCAGGTCGAAAACCCTAACCAACAAACCATAGATAAAATCCTATTATCTGAGAGTTAATCAATGGTAATTAAATGAAGGTTAGTAGTAATAGTAATAAATGCTATGTATTACTATTACTTAACCCTCTAAAACCCTAAAAACCCACCACAATATCAGGTAGAATAGCCGCCTGTTTTTGCTAAGTTTACTGATTCTTCATGCGTCTAAAATCTCTCAAGCTGGCAGGCTTTAAATCCTTTGCCAATCCTACGACTTTTACCTTTCGACATGGCATTACCGCCATTGTCGGACCGAACGGCTGTGGCAAATCTAACGTTATTGATGCCATTCGCTGGGTGCTGGGCGAAACCTCTGCTAAGCAATTACGCGGCGGGGCGATGAGTGATGTCATCTTCGCTGGTACGCAAGATAAAACGGCCAAAAGTGTCGCTAGTGTCGAGCTAACTTTTGAGCATACCCAAGATGAGCAGACGGGTATTCGCCACGAGTTCAATCTCTATCAAGAGCTATCCGTCCGTCGTCAGGTAAATAAAGAGGGGCGCTCAGATTACTTTATCAATGGTACCCGCTGTCGTCGCCGTGATGTCGTCGATGTATTCTTGGGCACTGGCCTTGGTGCACGCAGTTATGCAGTCATCGAGCAGGGCATGATTGGGCGAATTGTAGATTCCAATCCGATGCAGCTGCGAGAGTTTATCGAAGAAGCAGCGGGAGTGTCGCGCTATCAAGCGCGCCGTGAAGAAACCCAAAAGAAGCTTGAGAAAACTCAAGATAATTTAGCACGTCTGCATGATATGCAAAGCGAATTGGTCAGCCAACAAAGGCGACTGTCCAAGCAAGCAGCCAGCGCTAAACGTTATGAAGCGTTAGCGCTAACACTGGCTGATATCAAGCAACAGCTTTCCATTCAGCAGTTATATCAAGCCAAACATAACCAGCAGCAGCAAAAATTAGCCCATGAGCGTATCGCCGCCGAAGTCGCCACCCTGCAAGCGAGTTACGAGACGCTAAAAACTCAGCAAGATAAGTTGGCTGCCCACATCAATCAAGAGCAATGGCTCAAAGACGATGCCCAAAGTAGCCATTATCAGCAGCAATTAAGCTATCAACAAGCAGAGCATCAACTAAGTGACGCAAAGTCCCAGCTGCACGCCATCGAGCAGCAGCTTGCGAGCTTATATCAGCAGCGCGAGCAAGCAAGCAAAGAGATTGAGCGCTTAAAGGCTGAGCAGATTGAGCAGCAAGAGTCATTAGCAGCTTTGCGTCCACAGCTTAGCGAGTTAGGCGGTAAACGTGAGACGTATAAAGGCAATGAGCAACCATTGCAGCGTGCCTACCATGACGCGCAAAACCAGTTGTCGCGTTTACAAGATAAGGCTCGCTCGCTCGAGCAACAGCAAGCCATTAATCATCAAGCCCAAAAACGTCAGCAGCAAAGCCAGGAGAAATGGCAACGTCGCCAGCAAAATTGGCAGGATTTGTGGCAGCAATTACAACAATCACTATCACCTATTGATACTAATAATGGTACTGATGGGCGCGAAAAAATTGATGCGAACCATTTACAGCAGACCTTAGAGACGCAGGTTGCTGAGCTGAATAAGCAATTGCAGCAGATTGAGCGCCAACAAGACAGCATCGATGAGCGATTAGCAGAGCTACAACCGCAAGCCCATGATTTGCAGCAGCGTTTGAATACGCAGCAGCGCGAATTAAATGAGTCTGAAAAACGCCACGCCGTATTGGCAAGTGAATACGATACTCTGCACCAGATATTGCATCTGAAGCCGACGCCAAAACCTCAACAGCCTATTAATGGGCAAACTGAATTAGAAAGAAATGCTGCCAATAACGCTCACGACTTGGCTGTTGCAACTTTACGTGAACAGATTGAGTTAAGCGCAAAAGGACGTGAGCACGCAGCACTACTCGATAGCGTATTGGCGTTATGGTTAGATAGCCATGTGCTAATCTCAAATCAAACCCATCAACTAAGCGTTAATAACGCGCGTGCTGACTCTGAGAAAACGCACAGCTTATGGCAGGTGCTTGAGCCTGACTTAACCGACTTGTTTATTTATCAGACAGCGCAAAACCAGATTGTACAAAAGAAGCACACTAATACAGAAGGTAAGTCATCAATAACAAATGGTTATAGCTTATTGTTATCTGCTAAACAAAATTACGTGAATGCAGAGCTGTTTATTGGTGATTTACCAGATAACTTGGTTGATAAAGTTCTGCCTTTAACAGAGCTGATTACGCTACCAACGTTAGTGCTTTGGCAGCAGTGCTATTTATATATCGCCCAACCTGAGGAGATCAGTCAACAGTCTCACAATGAGCTTGCCGAAATATTAAAAGTATTGCCATCATCAGCTATTTTGCTCACAACTGATGGTTGGCTTATCAGTCGTCAAGGTACAATCAATTTAAGCAAGTTTGCTGGCGCGCAAAATGGTCAAAATGATAGCAGTAGTCAGTTTTTGACCCAGCGTTTACAGCAGCGTACGCGTCTACAAGCGCTAGAAGAATTGCTTGATGACATTGAATTAAAAATACAACACCAACAAAAAGCCATTACTAAAAATCAGCATGACTATGATGCGCTGACGGTCAATGTAGAAGAAACCCGCGCTCAAGCGCAGCAACTAACCCGCGATAAGCATCAATACCAGCAGCAACTTACTACTCAGCGCGCTAACGTTGAACGCCTGCAAGCAGATAGCCAGCGTCTAAATACTGATAAAGAAGCCCTTGAACAAGAGCAGCAAGAACTGGCACAAGAGCTACAGACACTTAATGATGAACAGCAGCATATTCAAAGTGAGATCACCGCACTGACGCCAAAAATAGCGGATGCTCGTACGACAAGTCAGCAATTGCAAACTGAGCGTAGTGAGCTCGCTCGCACACGACAAGCGGATGATGACGCTTGGCAGGCATTACAACTGCGTATTCAGCAAAGTGACATTCGTCTTGAACACAGTGTCAGCAGTCTTGCGCGGGCAAGTACGCAATATGATAAGTCGCTCGAAAGCGAGCAGAGTTTACAGACAAAGTATGAGCAACAGCAAAATAAGCTGCCAGCACTACAAGCGGCATTACAAAGCGCACAAACCGCGCGCGATGAGCAGCAGACGTTATTGACGACGCGCGAGACCGCATTGAACGTGCTTAAACAAGATTATGCGCAGCAGCAGACGGAATTAGATACGCTGCAACAGTCATTGCAAACCCAGCAAAGCGAGCTTGCTCAGCATAGTACTGAGCTGGCATTAAGCGCCGCAAGGTTGGATGATGCCAGTAGCCATACGCAAGAAGCGCTAGATGCTTACTATAAGGTAAGTCATAAATATAAAGCGCAATCGGACATATCGCAGCAACCGCAACAAACCATGAATGTCTCAAACCTATTGGCTGATTTTATCGCGCATGATCGCCGTGTGCGTCCAGATAAAATCGCTGAGCTTGAGTCGGAGCGTAGCAAACTTGAGCAGCAATTAGGTAAAATTGGCGCGGTCAATCTGGCGGCAGTGGCAGAGTTGGCAGAAGTTAATGAGCGCTTAGAGCCACTAGCGCAGCAGACCACAGACATTGCCGCTAGTATGCAGACGTTGACCGAAGCGATTGCCTCGATTGATGAAACTACCAAGACGCTGTTTACGCAGACGCTCGATGCGGTCAATAATGAGCTTGCCAATTTATTTGCCAAGGTTTTTGGCGGTGGGCAAGCCAGTCTAACGCTCAGTACTGACGATATGCCAGATAATACCCCAAAAACGGAGCAGTGGCGGGCAGGACTGACCTTGATGGCACAACCAAAAGGCAAACGTAATAGTCGCCTCGCTGTACTGTCAGGCGGTGAAAAAACTCTAACCGCGCTGAGTTTGATTTTTGCGATATTTAAGCAGCATCCAGCCCCGTTTTGTGTGCTTGATGAAGTCGATGCACCGCTCGACGATGCCAATGTTGCGCGTTTTACCAGTTTGATTCATGAGTTGGCAGATGATTTGCAATTTATCTTTATCAGTCACAATAAATTGACGATGCAGATTGCTGATGAGCTTAAAGGCATCACCATGCCAAATGCGGGTATTTCTACTTTGGTTAGCGTCTCGCTTGATGAGGCGGCACGCTATATTACTGAATAGGATAAATAACCCCACTCTCAACTTGAAATAAGCAACTCAAACTGAAGAGGCGGGTTACCAAGTTTTTTGTTGAGTACAAAGCATAGATTATGCGACAGAATCTTACGAATCAATCGATGAGACAAATGCCATAAATCTC
>NZ_RRYX01000005.1:0-73784 GCF_014861375.1 Psychrobacter sp. FME5
GCTGCGTAATTAAAATCTCCCAAGTTTGGTTCTACGGATTTGACGGCAGGGGTCACTTCCGCCTTTCTTTTTTTCTTTCACGCCTGTGACAACTCCTGGTGCAAACGTTTTAAACTTTGCTTGCATGGTTTTGAAGTAGCGTTCAACAACAGGTTTTAAATCTCCACGATAAGGTGGCGTATTTTCTATTCGAACAGAAAAACTCTTTTCTAAGGTTTCAATTTGATGGCCGAGTAGTTCTCCACGATCTGCGAGAATTGCGTCAGGTAGCCCTATACATGGCCAGTCATCTGCAGTGATATTAATTCCGTATTGCTCACAATACTCTTGTTTATCAGTAACTGCCATTTTTAAAGCTTGTATGCTAGTAGCATATGAGGGGTTTTCAAAGCCAATATAGAAACCCGTAATCATGCGACTGAATACGTCAGCAACAAAATAGATCACTGGACGACCTACGATACTCTGTCTGTCTGAATCAGATAGCAGATAAATATCTGCGATTGTGGCGTCTACCTCATAGCGTGAGCCAGGTCCAAGCACTTGAGTGTTGACAGTGGAGCTCAGCTGTCTAATATCTTTGTTATAACTTATTTTGTTATGTCTGGCTTTAAGTTTTTGAACAGAAGTGAATTCTCTATGATAAAAATACTTAAACTGCCAAATGCTAGGAAATTCTTCTTCTTTAGTATCAGGGTTTAAAGCACGATATATGGTTTTAAACTGTCTATAAGCATACAGGATTGTATATTGTTTATCATTTAGCAAATATCTATTGATAGTTATCGAGAATAACCTCTCGATTTCACTATTTATTATTGCACCAGAGCCTTCTTTATAAACTCTTGGTCTACCCAGTTTTGTATTTTTTGTAGTACGTTTTTTGCCCTTTGCACCCGAATTTTTATAGCTTGGTAGTAATGTATTAGGAGTTTGTCCTCTCTGCCAATAGCGTCGTAGTAAACGATATAAAGTTTGTTTGGTACTTTTATTTGATCGAATAATTTCATTTATGAGGTTTGCGCGCTCCGCTGGAAGGTAATATAAATCATGGCTGACTATAGGTTTTATAAGCTCATAATTGCTATCACGTTTTAACTGAGCGGTACTACCATCTTCAGGATTTTGTAAAATCAAATTTTGATAAGGGTCATCAACTAAATAGCAAACGTTTTCTTCTATAAGATTAGTTAACTCTTTAAAAGAGATTAACTCAGGTAACGCAGACCCTTCATCGGTCTCAATCCATACGATCTGCTCAGACAAAAGACTTAATATTCTATATTTTTCCCCTTGATTGCTATATACATCATTGATTCGAAACATAACGAATCTCCTCAGTTATTAAACTCCAGTCGTTAACATTGGTGATATGAATATCACTACACTTCAATTGTTTGAAACTAATAAGAATATCAAAGGTAAAAAATCTAAGTGCTAATAGTTTCCTAACCTCGTTTAAAGAAGCTCCTAATTCACCAAAGTAAGCGCTATCAATATCTTGACATAAGTTTATAAGGGTCTTTGAAGGAGCTTTACTGAACTGAGCAACGTAAAAGGCTAACTTTTCTTCAATATTAAAAGTAATTTCACTATTTGACTCTGGGTATAGCCACTTAATGTTATTTTGGATATCCATAGGAATATCTTTCTCAGTAATTATTTGCCAAGGTATACCTTTGGATTGCCAGTAATGACGTTCAATTTCCAGCTTTTCTATAGTTCGAATATCATCTAAATCTTTTGAGTACTTAGCTTGTAATACGAATTGGCTATAGTTTTCATTGGAACTGACTACATAAAAGTCTGATGTCATTATGTGTATATCGCCTCTAACGCTCGGATGCTTAACTTGCTTTTCTTCTGCAATGATAAGGGTATCGTCGTAATTGAGAGGAAATTGCTCTCTAATATCAAGAACTGTGGGGCTCCATTCAAGAAACAAAAATGTAGCTAGTTCTAAGTCTGAGAGTAAATGATGAGTTCGTTTTGTTTTATGACCGAAAACTCTATGAGAGCGACCTGATGAAGATATGTCAGAGATTTTTATCCAAGGCTTATAGTCGGCGAGCTCACCTTGACCTCTACCTTCTTTAAGCCATTTTTCTTGTTTTTTTGAGAGCATAAAAAACCCCTGCTAATATTGATTTAACAATAGCAGGGGTAAACGTCATAATCAATAGTATGATACTTTATTACTCAGTATGATACTTTATTACTCAGTATGATACTTTATTACTCGCGCACATTACTCACTTTAAAATTAACAAATATTATTCGACTGTCACACTTTTTGCCAAGTTTCTAGGCTGGTCGACATCCGTCCCACGCATCACTGCCACATGGTACGACAATAACTGTACTGGAATGCTATAAACAATCGGCGCTAGCGTCTCGCAAACATCAGGTACATAGACCACATGCATTCTATCTTCAGCGACCATTTTACTAGCCTCACTAGCGAATACAAATAGCTCACCGTGACGGGCATGTACTTCTTGCATGTTGGCTTTGAGCTTATCAAACATACTGTCTTTTGGCGCTAGCACCACGATAGGCATGTCCTTATCAACCAAGGCCAGTGGACCGTGCTTTAACTCGCCTGCTGCATAACCTTCGGCGTGAATATAAGAGATTTCTTTTAGCTTTAACGCCCCTTCTAGCGCTATTGGGAACTGTAAACCACGACCTAAGAATAAGCAGCTCTTTTTATATTCAAAATGCTCGCTCATGGTTTTAATAGGCGCGTCGAGGTGTAAGCTGGCATGCAATTGACCCGGAAGCTGTTGTAACTGATCAATTAAGGTCGTTAAGTCTTCATCAGCCATGCGCTGCTGAGTAACGCCTACTTTTAATACCAATAACATTAAAGCTGCAAGCTGAGTGGTAAAAGCTTTGGTAGAGGCGACGCCAATCTCGGGTCCTGCAAGCGTTGGTAAAAATATGTCAGTCTCGCGTACCAAAGATGACGTTGGTACGTTACATAGCGCCAAGCTCACCAGTCCGACTGGCGTATTTTTTTGAATATCACGTAATGCAGATAAGGTGTCAGCGGTTTCACCAGACTGAGAAATACAGATGACCAATGAGTTATCGATCACAACCGGATTGCGATAGCGGAATTCACTGGCGACTTCGACTGAACAAGGTACGCGAATAAGACTCTCGAACCAATATTTTGCGATTAGACCCGAATGGTAGCTGGTACCACAAGCAATGATTTGTACGTGCTTAATGCCTTTTAATTGTGCTTCA
The DNA here is from genome assembly GCF_014861375.1 of Psychrobacter sp. FME5. NCBI lineage: Bacteria > Pseudomonadati > Pseudomonadota > Gammaproteobacteria > Moraxellales > Moraxellaceae > Psychrobacter > Psychrobacter sp. FME5. Next base: position 3,256 of record NZ_RRYX01000005.1, read on the forward strand.
TGATGCTGTAAAAAACCATCACGCAGTTTAGATGGCTCATCTTTATCTAATGCCATTTCAATGGTACGGGCGACCGCGTCTGGCTGCTCATAAATTTCTTTGAGCATATAATGCTTAAACTCGCCTTTATCGGCATTGTGTTGGGTGGCATCAATTTCATGTATTTGACGCTTAACCTCGACCCCGTCAGCGTAAACCTGAACACTGTTACGAGTCAACTTGGCAATATCGCCTTCTTCTAGATACATAAAGCGATTGGTAACCGGTAGCAGTGCCAGTTGATCGGATGCGATAAAGTTCTCGCCAATCCCCACACCAATCACTAGCGGAGAGCCTAAACGTACCGCTATCAACTCTTCTGGGCAATCGACATGGATAACACCAAGCGCAAATGCGCCATGTAATAACGGAATAACCTTGCGAACAGATTCTAATAAATCGGGTGTATCTTTATAGATATCGTTAATGAGGTGAGCGACGACTTCGGTATCTGTTTGCGAAGTAAACTCGTAGCCTTTGGCCATTAGCTCTTCTTTTAGCTCGGCATAGTTCTCCACAATACCGTTATGAACCACAGCGATTTTGCCTGAAACATGCGGATGTGCGTTACGCTGTGCAGGTTCACCATGGGTCGCCCAGCGCGTATGAGCAATACCGATATGCCCATCGAAAAACTCTGGGTTCACTGCCACGGCATCGACCAACGCTTGTACTTTACCAACTTGACGCTCACGATGGAGCTCACCATCACGGATGACGGTCAAACCAGCAGAATCATAGCCTCTGTATTCTAAACGCTTAAGCCCTTCAAGTAAGATATTAGCGATATTACGCTCAGCAACTGCTCCAACTATTCCGCACATAGATATTCCTTAAATCTGATGTTTTAACTTTTAATGTTTCCACGTGGTACTGCTTCAGTGATTTAACACACGATGATGTTTCGTTCATCTATAAATATAAATAAGCAGCACCACAAATCATTGTCGTACTGCTTAAGTTTGCTCAAAGTCTTTGTTATTGACTTAAAGATCAGCGAGCCCGTTATTTTTTAGTCGGGCGCTGAAAGTTGTTTTTCTGGGTTTGACGTGCGCGACCAAAGGCCAATGCATGGGCATCAACGTCTTCTGTAATCACAGAGCCTGCGGCAACCGTAGCGGTATCACCAATTTTTACTGGTGCCACTAAGCTAGAATTTGAGCCGATAAATGCATTGTCTTCGATAATGGTCTGTGATTTATTGACACCATCATAATTACAGGTAATCGTACCCGCGCCAACATTGACATCTGTCCCGATGGTGGCATCACCAATGTAGCTCAAATGGTTGACCTTGCTGCCATGACCAACGGTTGATTTTTTAATTTCGACAAAATTACCGACTTTGCTGTTATTAGATAAAATAGTATCAGGACGCAGATGCGCGAAAGGTCCAATATCAACGCCATCACCGATTTCAGCGCGATCAATGACACAATAAGGTTTGATATAGCAAGCGTTGCCGATATTCGCGTTTTTAATAACACAGCCCGCTTCGATATAAACGTTATCACCCAATACGCAATCGCCCTCGAACACCACACCGACATCAACGAAGACGTCTTGACCAGCGCGCAGCGTGCCACGGATATCAACACGAGTCGGATCAGCAAACTGTACGCCAGCTTCTTGTAAGTCAGCGACCAATTTTCCCTGCCATGTACGCTCTAAGCTGGCAAGTTGTTGGCGGTTATTGACGCCTTCAATTTCAAAGGTGTGCTCAGGCTCAATCGCAATAATATTAATATCTTCAGCGACGGCCATTTTGACGATATCAGTCAGATAATATTCTTGCTGGGCATTGTCGTTAGACAGTTTTGGTAAGTACTTATGCAGTAGGGCGTTGTCAACGCAATAAATACCACTGTTAATTTCTTGAATCAGTTGCTCATCGGCGCTGGCATCTTTTTGTTCGACGATGGCTTCGATATTACCTGCTTGGTCACGTTTGATACGCCCGAGACCAAAAGGATTATCTACTGTCAGTGTCAACATAGACATACCGTTAGTATTAGCGGATTTCAACGCTGCTAAAGTCTGGCAACTGACCAGTGGTACATCGCCATACAAAATCAGGCTTTGTCCTTCTTTTGGTAAATCTGCCAAAGTCACTTGTACTGCGTGTCCAGTGCCTAATTGCTCAGTTTGAGCGATCCAAGTAATTGATGATTGTGCATACTGGTTGGTGATTTCTGATTTTACCTGCTCACCACCAAAACCATGAACGATGATGGTTTCATCAACGGTTAATTGATGGCAAGTGTCAAGGACGTGACTTAATAGCGACTTGCCAGCCAGTGTCTGCAGCACCTTTGGTTTAGCCGATTGCATGCGCGTACCTTTGCCAGCCGCGAGAATAATTACCGAAAGAGGAGATGTCATAATAGCCTACAAATGTAACAAAAAATATAATTTTGAATTATAACGCAAATGAGCATTTAACCAAAATGGTATGTCGTGACATCTTTGTAATTTTAGCCTAGAAAATAACGTTATAAATAACTGTCAGTACCATGATCAAATATTTAACATCACCTAATCATCAAAAAACAACAATATAAATAACTATCCAAACAACGGCTGCCATTACTCCAGCAATAATATCGTCTAACATAATACCTAGACCGCCAGCGACTTTTTTGTCAGCCCAGCCAATTGGCGGTGGCTTAATAATGTCAAAAAACCGAAACAATATAAACGCGATAATGTGCGCACTCATAAAAGACGGTTGCGTTATCGTTTGCCAAAAATTGTCGTTAGCGACACCCATATAGGATAATGGCAGTAGGGTAAGCCACATACCAGCCCACTCATCCCAAACAATATGCGGATTATCATGCCCGCCCATTAGCTCAGAAGTGCGTCCACATATCCAAACCCCAAAGATGCAGGATAACAGGGTGATGATCAAAAACGGCACAAAGCCCAAGCTTAACAATGGTACGGCAACGATTAAGCCGCCAACTGTGCCCCAAGTACCAGGAGCACGGCGGGGTAGGCCACTGCCTAAACCGAGACCGAGCCAATAAACCACACGGTCAAGCGTAGTAGCATTTGCTGGTAGGGGTGGGCAGTCGTTGGCTTTACGGATATCGGGCTTAGAGAGGTCGTGATCGCTCATGAATTAACCTGCAAAATGTTGGTAACCCGTAAGATTGGGCCAAGTAGAAAACGGTGCGGGATGGGTCGGGGTGACAGGCTGTCCTTGATAATAAAGCTCAGGACGTATATTTGCATTGCTATCTTTAGTTACAGTATTTGTTGATGCAGTCACCTCACCAATACAGGTTACTGGGGTATTGCTTGTAGGAGGTTCGATATTAGCAGGCAAGGTAAAAGCCAATTCATAATCATCACCACCTGCTAGCTGACATAACAAGCGTTCGGTTAAATCAACGCTTGCCAAAGGCCTGCTGGTAGGCAGCTGCTCCAGATTGATACGCATACCGACGCGGCTTTGCTGACAGATATGCCCAAGATCTTGATAGAGACCATCGGAGATGTCTATCATTGAGCTTACACCGATTTTTGCCAATGCTGCACCTAATGTAATACGCGGGGTTGGCATGTGCAATCGATGGGCTAACTCTGCGCCTTGTTCATTATCAGGATGCTGTAGCGCATAAGCAGCATCACCAAGTGACCCTGATACGTATATTTTATCACCGACTTGTGCACCTGAGCGATAGACGGCTGGCGTGTCTGCATCAAGCAACCCTTGAGCGCTGACACTTAATACTAAACTGTCATTACGCGTCGTATCCCCACCAATAAGAGTCACGCCAAATAATTTACAAGCATGAAATAAACCTTTAGCGAATTCGCCTAACCATTGCTCATTTACCAAGCGTTTAGGTAATGCTAGTGCCAGTAAAATACTATGCGGAGTTGCGCCCATGGCGGCAATATCTGAGACATTAACCGCCACGGCTTTATAACCAATGGCAAAAGCCAGTTTATTAACTTGTTCCCAATCGGCACTAAAGTGTCGACCTTGAACCAGGGTATCGATACAGCTAACCAAGCGCGACCCTGCAGGCAAGGCCATGACTGCTGCATCATCACCAATCCCTTTTTCGACACTGCCTTTATCGACACTGCTGGACAATGACTGTGCCGCTTGCATTTGGGAAAATATACGCTCAATCAGCTCAAATTCATTCATAATTAGTCTTGGCTGTTTGCATCGTTAGAATCTGTTTCAGCAGTGTTCTTAGCGTCGATTTGAGCCTCAAACTGAGCCTCAGTTTGAGCATTGTTCTTAGCGTTGCTCAGCTTGCTTGCTTTATAATCACTAATATTTGCGCTGGCTTTACTGGCGCTATTGCGTTTGACGCTGGCATTATTGGCACTAATACGTGTCTTGTTTGAAGCGGTAGGCTGTTCTTCTGCGCTATCTTTAGTGGTTTCTGTGTTGGTGGCAGTATCCGTGTTTACTACAGGTTTAGCGGCCACTTTTTGTGAGGTGCGTAAATTGGCTTTGGTGTCTGCTTCTACTTCAGTAGCACGCAGCTCAACGGCCATTCTATCAAGGACGGCATTAATCAATTTATGCGCATCAGTGGCACCAAAATGATTGTTCAATTTCATCGCTTCATCAAGCACGACTTTATACGGAATCTCTAAGCGATTTTGTAGCTCATAAGCGCCAATCAATAGAATGGCGTGTTCAACAGTATCAAGCTTGTCGATTTCACGATCGAGATGCTGGCTAATAAGCGTATCTAGCGCCTCAATCTGTTCTGGAATATCGCGCATCATTTCGTGATAATAACCGATATGGACGGTATGCATGGCATTGGTGGCGCGCGTACGGGCAGCGATATCGTGCGGGGCATTGTCTTTCCAGCCAAGCTTGCCATTGGCGTCGAAGCGGCGGTCAGTCACCAGCCATTCGTATAGCCCTTGCATAGCAAAGCGTCGCGCCTTACGCACAGCGGTGTGACTGGTCTTGTAAGAAGACTCACTCATATCGAAGGTTTGATCACCCGCACTGCTGCTCGCGATGCGCGTGGCTTCAGCTTGTTTATCATTGGTTTGGGCAGTTTTCGCCGCGCTAATAGCGCGCTTGAGTTGATCAGTCATAAGGGGGCTATACCTAATTCTAAAGTAATAAGTTTTAAGATAATAAGTTTTAAAATAAAATGTTAAATAGTGGTCGGTTGGCAAATGTTGCCAATCAGTTTTAAGTACTTATAATACGTTTATTGGAGCCATAGTCATAACCATCGCCCCAACTTAAATAAGAAATAATAATATCAATATGCTAAATTAATAGGCTAAGTTAACAGGCGAATCAATACGATTGGCCATTAATGACTATTAATTAATAAAAAATTAAGCGTCGTCGCTATCGTCTTCAATATCTAACTGTGATAAAACGGCAAGCATCTCTAATACAACCATCGCCGCTTCTGAGCCTTTGTTACCAGCTTTAGTACCTGCACGTTCGATTGCTTGCTCGATGCTGTCGGTAGTCAATACGCCGTTTGCGACAGGGATATTATAGTCAGTTGCAACACTGCTTAAGCCTTTTGCAGATTCGCTAGCGACAAAGTCAAAATGTGGTGTGCTACCACGAATAATCGCACCTAGCGCAACGATAGCATCAAAGCGATCCGATTCAGCAGCGCGCTGGGCAACTAATGGCAACTCAAACGCACCCGGTACACGAATCACGGTGATATTGCTGCCTAAAACGCCATGACGCAGTAACGCATCAATCGCGCCGTCAACCAATGATTCAACGACAAAACCGTTAAAGCGAGCGACGACGATACCAATACGCACGTTTTCGTTTTGATGTAAGTTACCATCGATATGGGTCACGGCACTGCGCTGCTGTTGTAAATTTGACATAAAAAATCCTTTGCCGAATGGGCTATTAATAGAAGTATAAGAATCTAAGTATTAGGAATATAAATATATTGCTAGGTTCAAACCACTCATTTAACGGACTAATAATCAGATAAATAAGCAGTTAAATGAACGAAAACCAAATGATAATAAGCAGTTAGCACTATGATAACATTTTTTGCAGCTGCATTTGCATTTTACAAAGGGGTTATAAGCGCATTTGTATACCTTGTGCTGCCATATATTCTTTGGCCTCTTGAACAGTATATTCGCCAAAGTGAAAAATACTGGCGGCAAGTACTGCATCGACGCCGCCTTCTAATACGCCTTCGGCTAAATGCTGTAGGTTACCAACACCGCCTGAAGCAATGACAGGCACATTTACTTGGCTGGTAATTTGCTTCATCAACGCCAAGTCATAGCCTTTTTTGGTGCCATCGCCATCCATCGAGGTGACCAATAACTCGCCAGCGCCAAGTTCGGCCATTTTGCTTGCCCAAGCAACGGCATCGATACCAGTAGGCTTACGACCACCGTGGGTAAAAATCTCCCAACGTGGCATAATAATGCCATCAACAGTGACATCATCGACGCGTTTGGCATCGATAGCCACAACGATACATTGATTGCCAAATTTCTGCGCCGCTTCACCGACGAATTCAGGGGTAAATACCGCTGCCGAATTGATCGCGACTTTATCGGCACCAGCATTGAGCAAGTTACGGATATCAGCGATTTTACGCACACCACCGCCGACGGTTAATGGCACAAATACCGTCTCTGCCATACGTTCAACGGTATGATAAGTGGTATCGCGCTCATCATTGGTGGCAGTAATGTCTAAAAAGGTAATCTCATCGGCGCCTTGCTCGTTGTAGCGCTTGGCGACTTCGACTGGGTCACCAGCGTCTTTAATATCGACAAATTGCACGCCTTTGACCACGCGTCCGTTATCAACGTCCAAACAAGGGATGATACGCTTTGCTAACATAGGGCCTTTCACCTTATAATCAATTCATTCTTTAAGCGCTAGTCTAGCAAAATCACCACCATATCAGGCAGGTTTTCGCAAGATTATTATGCTTTTAGCCAAAGTTTGCTCTTGCGCGGTACAATTACTGTCATTAGCGCCTAAATTTCTGCTATTTAACTTCTTATTCAATTGCCATAAGTGAGATGTCATGTCCGTCTATACCCAGTTAACCGATGACCAATTTGCCACCTTTTGCCAACGTTTTGGCGTATCGTTTGCGCGAGCCATACCGATTACCCAAGGTATCAAAAACTCAAACTGGTTTATTCAGACGACTGACGATGTAGATGGCGCGCACTCTTATGTATTTACTTTATTTGAAGAGCGTCCACCGGAAGATATTGAAAAAATGGCGGTTATCTTAAACCAGTTGGATGGTAAGTTACCGGTTGCCGCGCCGTTGGCACTGATTGATTTAGCCGCTGATGCTGATAAACGCTACGTTATTCATTATGATAATAAAGCGATTACCGTGGTGCCCTGTTTGGCTGGCGCGCATCCACAGCAAACCACACAAGCGATGTGTCATGAGATAGGCGCGTCGCTGGCAGTATTGCATGAAACGTTAAAACAGCTACAGCCAGCTGAGCAATACGGTGTGCCTCTATATCCATGGAGCGATGTGCGCGACCGTGAAATTCAGTTTATGCCAGGTGATGAAGCCAAGCTGATGAGTGATATCTGGCAATCTTATACCGATTTGCCACTGGCGACTTTACCAAAAGGCTTATGTCATTTAGATATGTTTGCCGATAACACCTTGTGGAATCTGCAAAAAGGCGAAGAGCGTTTGACCGGATTGTTAGACTTTACCGAAGTCAGCGTCGAGCATTATGTGATGGATATTGCTATTACCATTAATGATTTCTGTACCACGTGGGGCGATGCGGAACAAGGCGAGTCGGTTAATTTTGATCGCAGTAAAATGGCGGCTTTCTTGCAAGGTTATGAATCGAAACGCGCGCTTGGTGAAGATGAAAAACGCGCTTTACCGGTAATGCTAGCAAAAGCGGCGGTGATTTTTTGGCTGCTACGTCTTAACGTTATCCATTACAACCGTACCGAAGGGCGTACTGGCGATAATATCATGGTCAAAAATCCTAACTTAATGAAACGTCTTGCCTCTTATCATTGGTCACATGTTGAAAAAGTGCAAAATACGGTATTTATGCTTGAGCATGCACGCTATAAGGGCGATGATAAAAACGGCGATGTCGAAGATTTTAAATTAATCGGTGTGTTTGCGACAGAACAGCAGGCGCAAGCCGCTATTGAGCAATTAAAATCTCAACCTGGCTTTAAAGACTATCCAAACGGCTTTCATATCGATGCTTATCCATTAAACCAAATTAACTGGTCATCAGGATTCGGTTGCAACTAGAATATAGCAGCGAGTCATATTTATACATATTTAAAAGGAATTTATCATGACCGATCAAGTTGATAACTGGCACAAACTGGCACGCTACGACACCAATATACAAGGCGAGCTGCATGCCAATTTACTGCGCAATAACGACATAAGCGTTTCGCTGCAACCGCTAAGTGCGATGCCGGGTATGAATTCTGGGATTGTGCTGTGGGTTCAAGATACCGATTTGGCACACGCTCAGAAAATTTTGGATAGTATCGATAAGGACGCGGCAAGTTTGCCTGAACCAAACGACAATAACGGTGGTACTTTATAAATGTGTCAACTCTTAGGAATGAACTGTAATACCCCAACCGATATTGGTTTTAGCTTTGCAGGGTTTCGTCGTCGCGGCGGTATGACCGACAGCCATGAAGATGGTTTTGGTATAGCCTTTTTTGAGCGTAGCGAATGCGCCAATGTGGATAACGATAAGAGCAATGCCTCTACTGGTTTGCGTCTGTTCCATGATAATAAACCAAGCCATTTATCGCCAGTGGCTGATTTGGTCAATAATTATCCGATTAAAGCCATGAACGTCATTGCTCATATTCGTAAAGCGACCCAAGGGCAAAATTGCTTGGCAAACACCCATCCGTTCACTCGTGAAGTCTGGGGCGAGCAGTGGGTATTTGCCCATAACGGACAGATGAACAGCGAATTTATCAAACGCTGTCAGCGTCTGCAAGATAATGGTAATGCTTCACACTGTCAGCCAGTTGGTTCAACCGATTCTGAAATGGCGTTTTGCTATCTGGTTAATCGCCTAAAAAGTAGCTTTAAAACTCGTCCTGATGACCAAACGCTGTTTAATTTTTTGACCACCCAATGTCGTTATTTATCCGCCAACGGCTTGTTTAACTGCCTGATATCGAATGGTAGCTGGCAATTGGCTTATGCGGGCAGCTTATTGTTTTATCTGACGCGCCAAGCGCCGTTTGGTGAGGCGAAGTTGGCTGATGATGATTTGGCGATTAACTTTGGTGACGTCACCACAGATACCGATAAAGTGACCATTTTAGTGACCGTACCATTGACTGAGAATGAAAAATGGCAGCAATTAGCGGTCAATGAATGCTTAATATTTCAAGATGGAGATGTCATTTATAAAGACAGCCCAAGCCAGCGTAAGTTTTTAACGATTGAGGAAGGGATTGCGGTGGCAAGGTCAGTTGGGGCGAGTGTTTAGGATGGTTGGCTTGTATTTTTAAATTGGTTGTTCCACTATGAAATTAATAGTTTAATAAAAATTAGGTGAAGCCATGTTAGGCAATGACATTCAAATAAAACAGCTAATAGGTGTCGGTGATGTACATCTTAGTTTTCTACCTGACCAAAGAGTGTATTGTCTGATTGGTGAAAATGGTATTGGTAAAACCAAGTGTTTAGAAGCTTTGTTTATTTCATACCTAGTACACAATAATGACTTCTTATCTGGTGATTACGCTGTTTTTCCTGAAAGACATTTCCCGTTTACAAGCTACATATCTAATTTATCTAGCCAAGCTCTTAAACCACCTACTGGTAACTACTACGACTTTGAAAAAGTTTTTTTTGGGACAAATTATCATAATCTCCCTATAAATTTTGTAGGAGCACAAAGTAGAGGTTATATAAGAGATGGTTCTGAGTATAATAGTTCGATTTCTCGCGATAATTTTGATGGTATTGGCGTAAAAGAAGAAAGGAAGTCTAGCTACTTAGATAGGTTAATAACAGGAGTCGAAAGTACGGGTCTAAAAGATTTAAATATGGATACAGATATTGAAAAATGGATTATTCAACGTGCTCGATCTGCGAATCCATATCAGTCTGTAGAAGACAATAGAGAAATAGAGATTAAAACTTTATTTGACTTACTTAGTAAAATTGACAAACGCATTGATGCAAGCTTTCTTGAAATCTCAGGCAACAATCGCGTATTCATTAAAGTTGCAGATAAAAAAACTGAATTATCCGAGCTTTCTAGTGGCTTTGCCTCAATACTAAAAATCATGCAGTCCATTATCGCAGGTTACAGTTATTTCACTAATGAAACCAATATCGCTCATGTCAAAGGGGTGGTCTTCATTGATGAAATAGAAAGCCATCTTCATACCAAATGGCAAGCGACTATTATTCCTACCTTGAAACGTCTATTCCCTAATACTACCTTTTATATCACTACTCACTCCGCAATTGTTTTGAGCCAATTACAACATGGCGAAGCTTATGAGTTATACCGTGATAAAGCAGATGGCGTAGTAAAAACGGAACTGATAAATCATCCTAATAATGCCGCATTTATAGACTTGTTAAAAGATGCTTTTGATATTGATATTAATCAGCTTAAGTTAGCGCGAGATAATGCGCCACAGCAAGCAGAAGCAAAGCAGATGCTTATCAGTTTATTAGATGAAAAAATTAAACAACTAGAGGCAGGGCAATGATGAGTGAAAGAGAACTATTGCTTGATGCCAATTATTTAATTTATTTACTAGAGGATAAGGTTGACGAAAATGACGCTAATCTTTTGCAAAAATTAAAGACCTTACGTGCTGAAATAGCTTCAAATAACGTCGAAGTAGTCATCACACCACTCATCCGTTATGAGTTTCTAAGATACTTTTTATGGAAGAAAGGAGATGACGAGGTTAAAAGATATGTTAAAGTGATGAACATGCTCACCACTTTAGATATCAGTCAAGATGTCGCAGATTTAGCTGCTGACTTATACCGACTAGATAAATTTATTGCCAACGAAAATAATGTCAATAAAAATATTGATAAACGTCAGTTTGATATATTTCATTTTGCTACGGCTAAGGTTAATGATATAGAATTGCTATCTAATGACAAGCACTTGCCGCAGCTTGAGAAGCTATATACTCTTTACGAAGGAAAACTAATTTAGTTTCTAACTCAAGTACACCCCACAACAGCGCTTAAACTTCTCACCCGAGCCGCAAATACACGGCTGTTTCTGTGTGACAGACATTGAAACAGTCGGATCTAAAAAGTACCAACGCTCATTTACCTTCACGAAGCTAGATAACTCTTGATGAGCCTGCGTTCCGTCGGGCGTATTAAAATAAGCCTTAAAATCAACTTGCGCATGGCGTTTACCCAGCTTTGGCGTATGCGCGACAATTTCTAATCCTGCCCAATCTGTCTCTCTTGCCCAACTCTCAATTGCCTTTATATCAAGAAAATTTTGCTGAGCTGGCACAGTAGTCGCTACAATATAATCTGGTTTTACCAAGACAAATGCACTATAGCGCGTGCGCATTAAACGCTCCGCAGTGTCTGCTTTATTAATGCCATCATGATAAGGCTGGCAGCAATCTTTATAAGCTAACAGCGTGCTTAAATTGTCTGATGTTGGATTGATTTGGCAGGGGCATGTTTGCATGGAGGTTGACATTATTTACTCGAGTGATTATTTGTTTTTTAGGGCGTGTCCTCATTTTAAAAATGGTGATAAAAATAAGTTAAATTGCAGTTAAACAAGGAAAATAGTGCAGATAATATCGGGATATTAGCCAACTATTTGACGATGTTTAGCAAAATTTAGCCATTTTCAGCCCATTTAGGTATTATCGTTTAGATTGAGGACACGCCCTAGTAGTTTTACAGATTTTAATTCAGCCAGTTTTTTATCAATTCTGGCCATAGGCCAATTTTAAGCTTTGCCCAAGGTGCTGGATCACGTAGCTGCGACCAAAAAGACTCAAAGGGCGGGGCAAAATATATCAATAAAATAAGAATGGTATATAGGAGCAGATACCACCATTTGTCTTTATGCTGATAAAACTTCATCGCTGTACCAGACGAGCGTTTCATGGTCATATTGGATAAATTAACGCTATATAGCTCGTCCAATGCCAAGTGTACCACCGCGCCGCCAAATAAAAACAGGCCATAAAGCCAGCTAATCGTTAACGGTAAACGCAAACCGTAATAGCTTATATAAGTCAAACCCAAACCTAATATCGCCATATAAGGCACAGAATGAATCACGCCGCGATGCACAGTCATTTTGGTAAACATGGAGAACGCCACATAGCGCATAAAGCCATAACCTGCCAGCCATAACACTATTAGCGCCAATAAACTTAGCTCGCTGCGCCAATGCATCACCAGACCAAAGGCAAAAACAAACGAGATGACATTAAAACCAAGCTTAATCGGCGTCGAATTATCAGAATCCAAATCAGGTAGCAGCCCACCAATAGTGCCGAGCGCCACACACATCAAAAACCCTGAATCATCAATCAATCCTGCTTTGTAAACTGTCAAACTCAGCGTACCACTCGCCATAAAAGCGACATTCAAGTGGGTGTTAAAATTGGCCATAAAAACTCATCAATAAATAGCGTGCGAAACGTTCATTTCGAGCCGCTTGTCTAGCAGTAAAAAAGCGCACCATGATACCATAGAGCGGCCATACGTCTAACAGAGATAATTGCTATGACTGCCAGTGATCTACCCATCAAACCCCATTTCTATGCTGATTCGAATAGTTTGCCCATGTCTGATGGTAAGCTTGATAAAATCTTTGCTCAAATTGACTGGCAAGCACCGTGGCTGCGTCATTTAAATCAATTAAAAGATATCAGCGAGGCCGTTAAAGGCATGAGTACGCTAAATGAACAAAAGAACAATGCGGCGTATGACGGTCCATCAATAGATGTAATCGCTGGTGTATTAAACAAAGCATTCAACCAGCAAAGTAGCCACACGCAAATAGAACTGCCAACCACCAAACCTACGCTAAACAATCAAGCTAAAACTTTAGAATTTGTCTCGCAAAATGCGCTGCCAGAAGGTGAGGCGTACGAGAGTTTTATCGGCACCACTGGCAATATTCCGACGCGTGATAATTTGCATGATTTATTTAATGGCAGTATTTGGCTTACTTTTCCAAAGACCAAAGCGCTGCTCAACTACTATCATATGCTCGAAATCGCAGAGCAAGGCATTGGTGGTAGTCGGGGGCGTGTTCGCGATACCATCACCGTATTTGATGAGAATGGGGCGATACTGGTGACAGCCGAACCGAGCATCGGTGAAGCACTGATTGATTTTGATTGGCAAACGAGCTTGGTTGCGCCACGTGCGCAGTGGGATAATCCGAAACAAATAAGCGCAGACGATAAAAATAATGCTAAGGCGGCGGTTTATATTTTTGGTCATGCATTGCTAGAAAAGCTCCTACAGCCACGTAAGCCGTTATGTGCGCATAGTATCGTGATAAATGTAACGCAAGATTTCTTTGCTTTATCATTGTCTCAGCGTATGCAGTATTTGGATAATCAAGTCGCTGACTATATGGATATATTATTGTCACGACATGATGTCACGCCGCGTAAACTGTCGCCATTGCCGATTTTGGGAGTGCCGCACTTTTGGGCTGAAAATGCCAATCCTAGTTTTTATGATGACAGCCAAGTTTTTCGTAGTGGCCGTCGCCAAAAAAATAAAAGTTAAGGTAGAATTAAAGTACCTGTCAATCAACTCCTAAACCATTGTCGCGTTTACGATTGTGCCACGATTTGTCAACGTCTGGTTGTTAACAAAGCAGCCTAGGTTTGCTATGGTAAGAGGACGCGGTTGATAGCTGAACTGATTATACTTATTTTTTAATAAATTTAAGAGTAAATCTTTTAAGTAAAAAAAGTAAAAACGAACAATAAATACCACGATAAAAAACAAGCATTTAGCCACCTGTTATAACGATAAATTCATAACAATCTCTACTTAAATTTCAAAATGTAGATAAGGAAGCTACCATGAGTGATATTTTTAATGTAAAAGACACTATCTCGGTTGATGGCAAGGAACATGCCTATTATAGCCTGCCAAAGTTGGCTGAAACCTATGAGAACATCAATAAACTGCCATTCTGCATGAAAATCGTCTTAGAGAATCTATTACGTAATGAAGATGATGGCCAGTCTGTCGGCAAAAACCATATCGAAGCCGTGGCTAATTGGGATGCGGGCGCAGAATCATCAAAAGAAATTGCCTTCATGCCAGCGCGTGTTGTGTTGCAAGATTTCACAGGCGTACCATCAGTGGTGGATTTAGCAGCCATGCGCGATGCGGTCGTTGAGCTGGGCGGTAAAGCCGAGCAAATTAATCCGTTTATTCCTAGTGAATTGGTCGTTGACCATTCCGTGCAGGTTGACGCTTATGGCCGTGAAGACGCGCTAGATTTGAATGAGAAAATTGAATTTAAGCGTAACAATGAGCGTTATGAATTCTTGCATTGGGGTCGCAATGCGTTTAAAAACTTCGTTGTCGTCCCACCAGCCACTGGTATTGTGCATCAGGTAAACCTTGAGTATTTAGCACGTGTGGTGATGGCTGCTGATGTCGATGGTGAACTGACGGCATATCCTGATACGGTATTCGGTACGGACAGTCACACCACGATGATTAATGGTATTGGTGTACTCGGTTGGGGTGTAGGTGGTATCGAAGCCGAAGCCGCAATGCTGGGTCAACCGTCATCGATGCTGATTCCACAAGTGGTTGGTTTTGAGCTGACTGGCAAGCTAACGGAAGGCGTCACCGCGACGGATTTAGTATTGCGTGTGGTTGAGATGTTACGTGCCCATGGTGTCGTTGGTAAATTCGTCGAATTCTTTGGCGAAGGTTTGCACAGCATGCCGTTAGCAGATCGTGCCACGATTGCCAATATGTCGCCAGAGTATGGTGCGACTTGCGGTATCTTCCCAATTGACCAAATGGCGATTGATTATCTGCGCCTATCTGGACGTGACGAAGCGCAAATTAAACTGGTCGAAAAATATGCCAAAGCGCAAGGTCTATGGCACGATGCTGACACGCCAGTTGCGACTTATTCAAGTAAGCTAGAGTTGGATTTATCATCAGTACAACCAGCGCTTGCTGGTCCTAATTTGCCACAACAGCGTATTAATCTATCAGATATGTACGACAAGTTTGGTGAAACGCTAGAGAAAATGACTAAGGATCGTAAGTCAGAAATAAAAGGCAAAGAGCGTTTTGACGAAGAAGGCGGTGAGCAAGAGCAAGCAGAAAGACTAGCGGCGAAACCTAATAATGCTGCAGAAAATACCCCGTTTGACGTCAATGATGTGAGACATGCTGAACACAGTGCTTTTTCTACCGTTAATATAGATGAGGATGAACATAAGCTGCGTGATGGTGCAGTGGTCATTGCTGCGATTACTTCTTGTACCAACACCTCAAACCCTGCGGTTATGATTGGTGCAGGTTTGGTGGCGAAAAAAGCCGCTGCGAAAGGTCTAAAGGCCAAGCCTTGGGTCAAAACGTCATTAGCGCCTGGCTCTAAAGTAGTCACCGATTATCTTGAAAAAACCAAGCTAATGGATGAGTTAGAAAAAACAGGCTTTTACTTAGTGGGTTATGGTTGTACCACCTGTATCGGTAACTCAGGGCCACTGTTAGAGTCGATCGAAAAAGGCATCGAAGATAATGATCTAGTTGCTGCGGCGGTACTATCAGGTAACCGTAACTTTGAAGGTCGTATCCACTCGCACGTCAAGGCCAGTTATTTGGCTTCACCACCATTGGTTGTCGCTTATGCGCTGGCAGGTACGGTCGATATTGATTTGACCACCCATCCACTCGGACAAGATCAAGACGGTAATGATGTCTATCTTAAAGACATCTGGCCAACGTCGGATGAAATCAATGAGCTGATTGCCAATAATATCGATGCAGAGATGTTCCGCAAAAACTACGGTGAAGTATTTGACGGTAGTGCAGCATGGAACGCCATTAGCTCAGCTGATAGTCAATTATATCCTTGGGACGAAGAATCTACTTATATCAAAAACCCACCGTTCTTTGATGGTATGACTATGGAGCCAGAAGGTATCCTCGATATCGAAGGCGCACGTATCTTAGGTCTATTCGGTGATTCGATCACTACTGACCACATCTCACCAGCGGGTAATATCGATGCAGATTCTCCTGCAGGTAAATACTTGCAAGAGCGTGGTGTGATGGAAGCCGACTTCAACAGCTATGGCTCACGCCGTGGTAACGATGCAGTCATGACACGCGGCACCTTTGCCAATATCCGTATCAAAAATACTATGATGGGTGGTAAAGAGGGTGGCTATACTTATTACTTCGCAGGCGATAATGACAAGCTTGAAGACGGTAAAGAGATGGCTATCTATGATGCGGCGATGAAGTATAAAGAAGACAAGCGTCCGCTAGTGGTGCTTGGCGGTGCAGAATATGGCTCTGGCTCTAGCCGTGATTGGGCAGCCAAAGGAACTATTTTGCTAGGTGTAAAAGCAGTGTTGACCAGCTCGTTTGAGCGTATTCACCGCTCGAACCTAGTTGGCATGGGCGTACTGCCATTGACCTTTAAAGAGGGCGAAAACGCTGAAACCTATAAGCTCGATGGTTCAGAAGTCATGAGTATCACTGGTCTCGACAATGGCGAAAGCAAAACGGCTAAAGTTACCGCTACTCGTGCTGATGGCTCAAGCGAAAGCTTTGAGGTCAACGTTGGTTTGCAGACCCCAAAAGAGCGTGAATACGTGCGTCACGGCGGTGTATTGCACTATGTGCTACGTCAGTTAGCTGCGGACAGTAAAAACGCTGCATAATGGTTAAGTAGACTGAGTATAAAAAGAAGCCCAATCCCAGTAAAATAAGGGATTGGGCTTTTTGTGTTTAAGCGAGACTTTTATAATGCAAATTTTAGGCTTGGCAATCGACGTGCCGTCCATCGAATAGTTGTCTATATCATGAGGTGCTTTACTGGTTTTTCACCTGTAACTCAATAGCAGGTTTATTGTAGCCTCGAATCACTTCATCATTAAATAACAGCAGAGGCACACCGCCACCGCCTAGGCTTTCGTATTGTCGAAAGCCCTCAGCAGAGCGCTCGATATCGTATTCGCAATAGTCAACATTGTGCGAGGCGAGCAACTGTCTAGTCTGCTCGCAATATGGGCACCAGACAGCACCGTATAAAACAATGTCATTATCATTAGAGACGTCACAGGCAACAGAGTCAACAGTAACCGTACTATCATTGATGAGGTAAATAGAGCCTATTAATACAGTGATACCGAGAATTGCTGAGAATATTTTTAAAAAAGTCATAGAACTACCTGTTTATCCCTGTTTTTAAGCTGATTCATTGGCAGTGAGTATAGTGGGGTTAAAACATGAAGTCTAATCGCTGCTCGAAATGAATAGGGCAGAGTGCTCTATATACAGGCTTTAAAAAACTAAGAAAACATTCAACCTTTTTCAGTCAACAGCTTAATTCCCAAACCAATAAACACCACACCGCTTATCTTATTTAAAACGACCTCGATAGATGGATTTTTTCTTAGGTTTTCACTGAATTTCGATGCCAATAGCGCCAAACAAAAGCACCATATAAAGCCAGTAATAGCAAAGGTCAATCCCAAAACGATAAATGACAACATGCTATAAGCATAACTGGCGTCGATAAACTGCGGAAAGAATGCCAAGAAAAATAAAGCGACTTTTGGATTAAAGGTATTGGTTAGTAAGCCTTGTTTGTATATTTGCCAATGATCTAAAGACTTAGTAGGTGCCGGTTTTCCATTTTCTTGCAAATGACTGGCTATCAAGGGCTGCTGTTTAGCCATTAGCATTTTGACGCCCAAATAGCACAAGTAACTGGCA
This sequence comes from Psychrobacter sp. FME5, assembly GCF_014861375.1. Taxonomy (NCBI): domain Bacteria; kingdom Pseudomonadati; phylum Pseudomonadota; class Gammaproteobacteria; order Moraxellales; family Moraxellaceae; genus Psychrobacter; species Psychrobacter sp. FME5. The sequence continues at coordinate 21,267 of NZ_RRYX01000005.1, forward strand.
CCAATGTATTTGACGATCATAAATGCCAGTGGGGAGTTGGCCAATATAATGGACAAGCCCAGCGCTGCCAACAAGGTATGCACTAAAATACCTGAGATAATACCTAGTACGGAATAAAACCCTGCTTGGCGACCGTGTGAGATGCTACGGGTGATGATATACATGCTATCGGTGCCAGGGGTTAGGTTTAACAAAATGGCTGCCATGATAAACCCTAGATAATTTTCAATACCAAACATAGCCAATACTTCCTTGTGATAGCCTTAATTGTTCTTATGTTATAGAGAGCTAGAGAGCTTCTACATGTTATCAATATTCCTGATGGCTTATACAGCATTAATAGCCGTTTTCGGAAATAACAGACATAAAAAAGCCCAGTCACCGTATGATGACTGGGCTTTTTTATTGTTCGCTTATTAGTCTAATCTAATGTTTAAAGGTGCTAAGCAAAAGTGCTAATAAGTAACGCCGAATAGTGGCGTCCCCAGGGGGATTCGAACCCCCGTTACCGCCGTGAAAGGGCGGTGTCCTAGGCCTCTAGACGATGGGGACGCATAGAGTGTTATAACCAAGCGGTTACAACGGTACTTCACAATATCAGAGAACTTATCTATTAATAATAGAGCAAGCCGTGCCTAGGTGCTGATATCGTTCTACTAGCGAGTATTTATTTTCAAGTTTCAGTAAACTGAGCTTTATGATAAATAGTATGGTGGAGCTAAACGGAGTCGAACCGTTGACCCCTTGCATGCCATGCAAGTGCTCTACCAACTGAGCTATAGCCCCTCGCTAAGAGTGTGCGTATTTTATGTAAGTGCGGCAGTCTTGTCAACTGCTATTTTCAAAATAATTGATAAAACTACTAAAAAAAGCATTTAAATCTATTTTATCTTCGTTATGATTCTAAATTAACGTGGATTTTGCTTAAGGGCGATCTCTTTAATGGCTTTATCAGTGAAAAACTCTTCTTCCGTATCATTAGAGCTGTCATCGGAGAAAAGTACTGCGCAACACTCAGTGGGGATATATTGTCCGCCCTTTTGTTGTACTGTGCTGATACCCTTAAAGCCAATTATGTTGCACGCATCTAACCGATCTAGCTTATGTTTTGTATATTGGCAATAGGTGCTGTATATCCATTTTAAATCTTCAAAGTCCTGACCTGTGGTCAGAGTGAGCTTTGCGTCATAAAGCTCTTTTACGATTGCTCCATAGTATTTCTGTGCTTCTTTTAGTGTGTTAAAGACATGATCTTTACTTTCTATGGTGACGGTTTTGGCGGCCATATTTATTTCCTGTTTTATGTATTCAATAAACAATCAGTATCATTATGAAAATGCTAGGAGTAACGTAAAAGGGGGCAGTATTAGCCTGACCCCTTTTTTTTACTTTCTAATCATGTTGTTAATTAACAAGTTAAGAATTATTCAGTAGCTAAGAAATCTGGCAACGTTGCTGCTTGTTTCTCAAGCTTTTTAAGTTTCTTTTTACCCAAACCGCCTAATACGTCAACCGCATGACGCAAGCGTGTTAGGGTCATGTCCGCGCCAATAATAGCCATCGAGTTCATGACTGGCGTCGATGAGGTGCTACCAGCGATAGCGATAAAGAACGGTGCCATAAAATCACGCATCTTGATATCGAGATGCGCGGCAAGGCCTTTTAGTGTGGCGTAGATATTTTCTTCTGACCATGTTGGCAAGGTTTCTAGCTGCCACAATGCCAGTTGTAGCATCTCAATAATTTGCTCAGGGGCGAGTGATTTATGGGTAAAGCTTTCGGCATTGATATCAGGTAAGTTTTGGAAGTAAAAGCCACTCCAATTAACCGCATCAGACAGCAACTCGATACGAGGTTGAATAGCGGCGGCGATAGCAGTTAATTTATCGCTGTCACTGGCCCAGTCGAGGATTTTATTCTTTAGCTGTTCAGGCGTCAGCTCGCGTAGCCACTCAGCATTGAGCCAATTAAGCTTTTCGATATCGAAGATAGGACCGCCAAGTGACACGCGCTGAATATCAAAGCTGGCAATCATCTCATCCAAGGTAAATTGCTCAGCTTCATCAGGCATTGAGTAGCCCATACGACCAAGGTAATTAAGCAAGGCTTCAGGTAGCACGCCAGCATCACGATAGTAGGTGATAGAAGTTGGGTTTTTACGTTTAGACAATTTTGATTTATCTGGGTTACGCAGTAATGGCATGTGGCACAATACTGGCATCTCCCAACCAAAATACTCATAAAGTAGCTGGTGTTTCGGCGCAGAGTTAAGCCACTCTTCACCGCGCATGACGTGACTGATGTCCATCAAATGGTCATCAACGACGTTGGCTAAATGATAAGTGGGCATACCGTCAGTTTTTAGCAGCACCTGCATATCGACTTGCGTCCAAGGAATCTCAACTGTGCCGCGTAGCATGTCATGCACCTGACAGTTACCTTCGGTTGGCACGCGCATACGAATCACGTGTGGCTTGCCCTCAGCGATTAATTGCTCTGTTTTCTCTGGAGCTAAATGGGCGCAGCGGCCATCGTAACGCGGCGTTTCGCCATTGGCCATTTGTTCAGCACGCATCGCATCTAGCTCTTCACTGCTACAGAAACAACGAAACGCATGGTCGTTTTCTATCAGCTGCTCAGCGTGTTTTTTATAAATGTTACTACGCTCGCTTTGACGGTATGGCGCATGCGGTCCACCGATGTCTGGACCTTCTGCCCAATCAAGACCGACCCAACGCAGCGCATCCAAAATCATTTTTTCAGATTGTTCGGTCGAGCGTGTCTGATCCGTGTCCTCGATACGTAAAATAAATTCGCCGCCATGAGCTTTAGCAAAGGCTAAATTAAATAGCGCAATATAAGCGGTGCCCACGTGAGGAAAGCCCGTAGGCGATGGCGCAATGCGAGTACGTACAGGGCGCGTGCGGTTAGTAGTAGATATTTGTGTCATAGAAATCTCAGAATATGGTTATCGTTGGAAAATGGCAATAAAAAATACGGTTGAAACAATCGCAGTCAACGTTGAAAAATAGCGTAAAATATAGCGCTAGTATAACAGAAGAGGGGATATTTTTAACGAAATGCCCTTCTAGCGCTTGACTACCCGTGTAACCTTGCGATAATAATGTTAGGCAAGTTGTAACTTGTTTATTTTCATCTGATTTTTTACTATTACTGGCCAAAATGGTCATCATTTACTGAGTTGTTTGTGTCCAAATTGAATAATAAGCCAAAAAATACGCCAAATCCTAAAGTAAATCCTTCTTCAGCCACTGATGATTCTGAGTCAATGGTCATTCCGTCTGCTGTAGAAAGCGCTTCTGACAATAAACCTGCTCAGGAATCTGCGACAGAACAACCGACCTCTGATGCGTTAAGCTTTGTTCATGATGCGGTATTATTACAAGAGGCGGTTGCCGCGGTATTGGGTGTCAAGTCGTTACCAAGGCAAACAGACAGTGACGAACAAAGCAGTGACAGCCAGAAGCGTTTACAAATGAGTGGCATCTACGTCGATGCAACTTTTGGGCGCGGGGGTCATAGCCGTTTATTATTAAGTCAACTTGCCGATGATGCAACATTGATTGTCTTTGATAAAGACCCAACAGCCATTGGTGTGGCTCAAGAGCTTGCGAGTATAGATAGCCGCGTAAAAGTAGTTCATGATAGTTTTGCGACGTTGACCGATAGTCTAGCGGCGATGGGTATCATGCAAATTGACGGTTTGATGGCAGATTTGGGTATTTCATCACCGCAGATTGATGACGGCAGTCGTGGTTTTAGCTTTATGCGCGATGGTGCAGTTGATATGCGCATGGATACCAGCCGTGGACAGTCAGTTGCTGAGTGGCTGGAAAAGGTCGATGATGAAACTTTAGCCAATGTGCTCTATGAGTTCGGTGAAGAGCGCCATAGTCGCCGGATTGCGCGCGCTATTAAACAGATGGACAGTTATGACTCCACGCTTGAGCTGGCAGAAGTGATAAAAGTCGCGCATCCAAACTGGCAACGCGGTAAGCATCCAGCTACCCAAAGCTTTCAGGCCATGCGAATTTTTATTAATAATGAGCTTGGCGATGTCGATGACTTTTTAGAACAAAGCATTCCAATTTTAAAGTCAGGTGGACAGCTGGCCGTGATTAGCTTTCACTCGTTAGAAGACCGCCGTATTAAACAGTTTTTGCAGCGTCATAGCAAAGGGCAATATCCAGAAGATGAGAATTTGCCAATGCCGCCTAAGCGCCCACGTTATTTCAGTAAGCCCAAACGCGTTGGGCCTAGCAAGGCAGAGATAAGTCATAACCCCCGTTCGCGTAGCGCGTGGTTACGCATGGCAACGCGCACGGATATCGATTATCTGCCTAATGTTGAGTCATAAGAATGAGAAGGCTTTTACCGCAATAATCTTAAGTAGATACTTTTAATCGGTTTCTGTTAGTTGTTTATGATTAATTATTTTAATACTTACGCAGCTGTTAAAAATCTGTAAACATTGTCTGCTAGGCTCGGCAGTTACCTTTTTGTATGGTTTTACCTTTGTTGAGGGTGTTGATGGCGCATGAGGGTTTTATTACTCACAACCCGTTATCGCGTTTTTATACTTTGAATTCCACTTTTTTGAGATCGTCATGGCAATATCTGACAAACCTACCAACCGCCGCACCGCACCGCCACCTAATACCGATATTGGCGAATTGTTCGTGCGCCGGTTCAATGTGGTCAGTATTTATGTGGTCATATTATTACTATTGGCAGCGGCTATTTTATGGAGCGGTATCAAAACTGCTGAAGGTGTTCAGCAATATCATCAGGACTATAAAACCTTGCAAGACATGAAAAAACAAGAACGTAAGCTCCAAGTAGAACATCAGCGCCTACTTATTGAACAGCAGACTTTTAGTGCGACGCCGCAAATTGCCAGTCGTGCGGTTGCTGAGTTAGGCATGTTTTCGCCAACCCTCAAAGACAAGCTGATTATTCAACCGGGGGCAGCGGTTGCGGTAGCATTGACTGATTCTTCCAGTAGTTCAGATACCGTTGCTGCTAATGATTCAGATATTATCGAAACAGATTCGACGAATGATACTGCTGGAGTCGTACCTCCTGAGGTTGCTGCAACCAATTCTGACCTAGTGGAGGCAGGACAATGAGTGAGAAAAAGTCCAAATCCAAAACTGGTAAAGACTCAGTAAAAAACACCAATAAAAAATCAGCCAGCGGCAAGGTAACCAAACCGTTGCGCCGTGCTAGTGCCGCTAAATCGGGTCAAACGAGCAGCAAACCGAACAATAAATCCGCTGAGAATCGCAAAGCCAAGCTGTTTGGTCGCCTAAAAAACAATGAGGATCAAGGCGCCTATACCAGTGTAAAAAACCGTAAAAGTAAGATGGTTTTTTCTAGTAAGGCTTCGGGTGCTTCCTCTCGCGGTGGTTTTGAACAAGATAAAAACCGTTTTCGTACCGTTTGGGGTTTGGCGCTTATTATCTTAGCAGCGCTCATCGGTCGTGCTTACTATCTCCAAGTGGCCAATGCGCAGTTTTATCAAGATAAGGGCAATGAGCTCATTACCAGCGTGCGCACGCAAAAATCTTATCGTGGCATGATTACCGATCGTAATGACTTGCCTCTCGCGGTCAGCGCGCCACTGGCAACCGTATCCTTTAGTCCGCATGATTACGCGCGTGAATATTACGAGCTCAAGCGGATTATTATTACCAATCCTAACAGCCCGCAGCTGATCTCTCGTATGCAAAAGCGTCTGGATAATATGGACTTAACTCAGCTTGCTGCGTCCGCCAATATTTCGGTCTCCGAGCTAAAAAGAGTCACCGCTATCGACGATAGTATCGATGTGACTGATGAAGCAGCGGTCAAAGCGGCACTACCATCAGGTGCAGGCTCGCACTACTTGCCACTGCTGAATAAAGTAACGCCTGAGATTGCTCAAAGTGTTAGCTCGCTTGATTTCCCTGGCGTGTATGAGAAAAACTTCTTTCAGCGTTATTATCCACAGCCGCAACCCAACTCGCAGCTATTGGGCTTTATGGGTCAAAACGCCAGTGACCCTGACGGTGGTTACGAAGGGCGTGCTGGTGTTGAGCGTTTGTATGAAACTGAGCTGGCAGGCGAAGATGGTAAGGTTCTGGTGTTAAAAGATGCCAAACAAAACAGTCTTAAAGAGATTAAACAGGTTGAACCAGAAGTGCCAGGCAAAAATGTGGCATTGACCATCGATTCGCGTCTGCAGTACTTGCTATATAAAGAGTTAGAAAAAGCAGGCCGCTTACAAAAAGCCCGCTGGTCAACAGGCATGGTGGTGGATGTCCAAACTGGTGAAGTATTGGCACTATCGACATGGCCATCGTTTAATTCTAATAACCTCAATGAAATGACTGGTGAAAACCAGCGTAACCGTGCACTTCTTGATGTCTTTGAACCCGGTTCGGTGATGAAGCCATTCACGGTTGCTGCGGCTTTAGATTCGGGTAAATATACTACTACCTCGTTGATCGATACCAACCCTGGCTCCATTCGCGTCCGTGGTTATACCATTCGTGACCATAATAATCTGGGGATGATTAATATGGCGACGCTAATCCAAAAATCCAGTAACGTGGCTTCTACCAAAATTGCGTTGTCTCTACCAGCTGATGGCATTACTAACATGCAAAAGAAGTTTGGTTTTGGCGCAAAAACACCGCTACAGTTCCCAGGTGAAGGAAGTGGACTTGTCGTCACACCAAAAGAAAAAGAAACTTCAAGACGGGCGACAGTCAGTTATGGCTATGGCATACAAGTGACATTAGCGCAGGTAGCGCAGGCTTATTCAGCGCTAGCAGCAGGTGGGGTGATGCATCCATTGACCCTCATCAAAGATGACAAATCGCAGCCAAGTAAACGCATTATGGCGCACGAACAAGCGATGTCTATCGTGCAAATGATGGAAGGCGTCACCGAAACTGGCGGTACGGCAAAAGGCGCGGCTATTGATGGTTATCGAGTCGCTGGTAAAACCGGTACGTCACGGCGTATCAATCCAAAAGGCGGTTATTATACCGATCAATATCGCAACGTCTTTGCGGGTATGGCGCCAGCATCCAACCCAAGGCTGGTCGGAGTGATGTTAATCGAAGATCCACGTGGTCAGATTTATGCTGGTTTAACAGTAGCCCCCGTTTTTCATAACGTCATGAAAGAGGCGCTGCGGTTATATAATGTGCCTTTGGATAAACCATTAAAAACGGAAGACCCATAACCATAGTGGTAAGCCTATGGAAGTCAGCTTTTTACTGGTTCAGCTATTTATTATTTGATTTGTGTTAACTGTTTAGGATTTGCCCATGACCCTGTCTACCATGTCGCCAAGCAGCGTTACTGTGAGCTTGCAACAACTGCTCGAAGCCAGCGACCGCAATAATGATAATTTGCAGCAGGCATTAACGGCGTTGATATCGCCGCCTATCATCCAGTCAACCATACAAGAATCATTAACACCAAGACCATTCGCTCAGGCTAATTCAAGTCTAACCAGTGCGGTTGCTAATATGCCATTTCAGCAGTTCTGTTTAGACAGTCGTCAGCTAGAGCCGAGCGATGTGTTTGTCCTATTAAAAAGCCACACACCAAACTGCCAAAAAAGTCGTGGCTATCTTTTAAAAGCTGCTGAAAGTGCCGCTTTTATCCTATCGGAAATCGATCCTATCGCGTTAATGGCTAAGGCAAATGTACCGCCACATGCCAATATCTCTCTAACAGACGATAGCACTCCTAGCGCCGAGCAGCAGCTTGCAGCGCTGCCTTGCCCTGTTTTATATGTGCCCAATATCCGTGGTTTTTTAGGAAGCTTAATTCAAGCACGTTTGCAGTATCAGCAGCCAGTAAGCTTGGCAAAGGTCGTCGCAGTGACGGGTACCAATGGCAAAACGACCATCAGTCAATTGGTCGCACAATTGACCCAATTGACGGGTATGAGTAGCGCGGTAATGGGTACGGCAGGCAACGGGAGACTAGGCGCTTTGGAGCCAGCCAGCCATACCACAGGTGACGCATTAGCCGTCCAGCAGTTCTTGTATCAAATGGGTGTAGAAGGCGCTGAGCTCCTAGCACTGGAAGCCAGCTCGCACGGTCTGGATCAGCAGCGCTTGCAAGGTATGCCCGTATCAGTGGCGATTTATACCAACTTAAGCCGTGACCATCTAGATTATCATGCCGACATGGCAGAGTACGCAGCAGCAAAAGCCAAACTGTTTGATAAAGCACATTTCCCAGATTTGACCCACGCTATTATCAATATCGACGACGAGCACGCGCCGGTGATGCTTGATACGGCGCACAATAGCGGCTTAACGGTTTGGACATATAGTTTAGACGCCTCGAAAACAGCCACCTTTGTCGCCGCTGAAATCGCACCGAGCTTGCAAGGGGTTAAGGTTAATCTGCGTACTGATTTCGGTAACGAGAAAGCGGGTAGTGTAGAGATAGTCAGTCCCTTACTCGGGCGTTTTAATGTGGCGAATTTGCTTGCGGCGATTGCCGCTGCTGTAGCCCTAGGGATTGGTTTGGAGCGCATTGCAGCCGTTATCTCGCAGCTACAAGGTGCGGTTGGACGTATGCAGCGTGTGCCGTCGAATGAGGGCTGTTTTATCGTCGATTATGCCCACACACCTGATGCCTTAAGTCAGGTGCTCGCTAGCCTTAAAACCCATTGTAAAGGTCAGCTATGGGCTGTGTTTGGTTGCGGCGGTGACCGTGATGCTGGCAAGCGCCCATTGATGGCACAAGCAGGATTGGCTGGTGCAGATAAAGTTATTTTGACGGCAGATAATCCGCGTACCGAAGACCCAAATGCGATTTTACAAGACATGCAAGCGGGGATGAATACCGAGCAATATCAACGTACTCATATTGAGCCTACGCGCCGATCAGCCATCGAATACGCGGTCAATCATGCAGCTGCTGATGATATCGTCGTCATCGCTGGCAAGGGTCATGAGACCTATCAAGAAATTAATAATGTCCGTCATGATTTTGATGACAGTGTTATTTTGCATCATGCTTTAGCGCAAGCTCGACGCGTATAAATAGCAGCGGTTGCAAGCCATTTTTTAATTTTTTCAAATAAGTTTTGATATTTTAATATAAAAAATAAGTAGTCATCATATAAGGTAATCACTATGACAGCCGACAACGATAATATCATTCAGTCGCAAGGGCTGTATGTTTGGCAAGCAGATAATCTGCTTGCGGCAACAATGGCAGTGAATGGGCGCTGGCAGCTGGGTGAAGAGCAAGTAGAATCAAATCATAATATTAAAAGCACTCGTATCGCTACCGATACCCGCACCATAAAAGCGGGTGATATCTTTTTGGCTCTGAGTGGTGATAATTTCGATGGACACGACTACATTGAGATGGCCGCATCACAAGGTGCGGTCGCTGCTATCGTATCAAAGCCTATTTCTACTGTTCATCCAAATACGATCCCGCAGTTGGTTGTCAGTGACACGCGCTTAGCGTTAGGTCAGCTAGCCACCTATCGCCGCCAGCAGCATCAAAATCTCACGGTAATTGGAATCACTGGCTCGAGCGGTAAAACCACCTGTAAAGAGATGCTTGGCAGTATCTTTGGCAGACTGGCGCCGACATTGATTACCCGTGGCAACCTAAATAATGATTTGGGTGTGCCAATGATGTTGCTCGAACTATCAGATCATCATCGTTATGCCATCCTAGAACTGGGTGCCAATCACATTGGTGAGATTGCTTATACCACCGAGATTGTACAGCCTGATGTGGCTTGTATTCTAAACATTGGCACCGCTCATTTGGGTGAGTTTGGCAGCCGTGATGGTATCTGCCAAACCAAAGCAGAGATTTATAGCACCTTAACCGATGCGCAGTTTGCGATTGTCCCTGACAAGGATGACTTTACCAATAAACTGCGCCGTATCGCTGAAAATCATACGTCACATGTGATTGGCTTTGGTAATACTGACGTCAGTGCCAGTCATCTCGATGTCGAGCCTGAACGCAGCGAATTTAAATTGCATATTGGTAGCCAAGTTCATGATATTAATTTACCACTGGCTGGTGAGCATAATGTCAATAATGCCTTGGCGGCGGCTGCCTGTGCACACGCGCTCAATATCGCTGTCAGTGACATCGTGATTGGGCTAGAAAATGCACGTCCAGCCAAAGGTCGTTTGAATAGTCAGATAATGGGTATGCATCGTCTTATCGATGATACTTATAATGCCAACCCACATTCGGTACGCGCAGCAGCCAAAGTGCTGGCGGCGCAAACGGGCACCCAAGTCATGGTGTTGGGTGATATTGGTGAGTTGGGAGATGCGGCAGTCAGTGAGCACCAAAGCTTGGGACGTACCATTGCCACTACTGGTATCAATGTACTGCTTTGTGTCGGTGAATATGCAGAATACACCGTGGCAGGTGCCAAAGAGATTTCTGATATCAGCGCACATGCCTTTGCTGATAAAGACAGTTTATTAAAGTATTTACAGCCGTATTTGCAAGCGCAACAAGCGAAGCCTTGTACTGTGTTGTTCAAAGGCTCACGTTCCATGGAAATGGAAACACTTATCAATGCGCTAGTCGAGGAGTAGGCGGTGTTAGTTTGGTTATTTAGCTGGCTTGGCCAGTATTATACGCCGTTTTCTGCGGTTTCTTCATTGACGCTACGCGCGTTACTTGCGGTTGTTACCGCGCTGACTTTTAGCATGTTCTTCGGTGGACGAGTCATTAGGCATTTGCGTGCACTCAAGTATGGGCAGGCCATTCGTAATGATGGGCCGCAGTCGCATTTGGCTAAGACGGGCACGCCGACCATGGGTGGGGTGTTGATTCTGAGTGCGATTGGCATATCAACCTTACTGTGGGCGCGCTTGGACAATCCTTATGTGTGGATTTTGCTCATCGTCATGATTATCTTTGGCGCAGTCGGCTGGGCTGATGATTGGCTGAAGATTAAATATAAAAACCCGAAAGGCTTGATTGCTCGCAAAAAATATTTTTGGCTATCGATGGGCGCGTTGTTCGTCGGGGTGTCGTTATATTATATCGCCACGCTACAGCCAGATATCGCAACCACCCGCGAGATGCAGGATTTACTATTGCCTGTCTTTAAGAATTGGATTATTCCATTCTCTGCGGTACCGTTTGGTATTGGGTTTATTATCTTTACTTATTTTGTGATTAATGGTGCCTCTAACGCGGTCAACTTAACCGATGGTTTGGATGGTCTAGCTATTTTGCCCGTGGTATTGGTTGCGGCAGGTTTGGGTGCTATGGCGTATGTGTCAGGTGACGTGCGCTTCGCTGATTACTTGCATGTGCCTTATATCCCTTACAACTCTGAGGTCATTATTGTCTGTGGCTCGATGATAGGGGCAGGTCTTGGCTTCTTGTGGTTTAACGCGCATCCTGCACAAGTATTCATGGGTGATGTGGGTGCACTTGCGCTTGGCGCAATGCTCGGTACGATTGCTGTCATGACTCGTCAAGAGATTGCCTTTGCCATTATGGGTGGTCTGTTTGTCGCTGAAGCATTGTCCGTGATGCTACAGGTTGGCTCGTATAAACTACGCAAAAAACGTGTCTTTCGGATGGCGCCACTGCATCATCACTTTGAAGAGATTGGTTGGAAAGAAACGCAAGTGGTGGCAAGGTTCTGGATTATTGCCATTCTCCTTGTGATTCTGGGTTTGATGACGTTAAAACTGCGTTAAGCATACTCTCACCAAGCATCGTTTTGTCTTAAATCAATATCTTGTCAAAAAGCCATCTCACAAATTGAGATGGCTTTTTTATTGGCTGATTATAGAGTCTTCTCTCTGTTTTTTATCATGCCTTATTTTTTATCGTGCCTTTTATGCCTTGATAGGCCTGAATTTTGTTAAAATGACAGCCATATTTGTATGATTTTGAGAAACCCGTGTCTTTATTTATTTGTCCCCTTTGCCACTCACCCATGCAGCCAGCAACTGATACATGGCGCTGTGATGGCAGCTTGCATCCAAAACAAACCTCGCATCCGTTTGACGTGGCGCGTCAGGGCTATGTCAATCTGTTACCAGTGCAACAAAAGAAGTCCAAAGCGCCTGGTGATAGCCAAGCCTCTATCGATGCACGTCAACGGTTTTTGAATGCAGGGCATTATCAGCCATTACAAGCGTTAATTGGGCAGCAAATGGCGCAACTGTTGGCGCAATATGAGCGAGTAACAACATCGGTGGCGGAGCGAGATAAAGGTGCTGTCAATTGGTTGGATATCGGTTGCGGTGAGGGATACTATACCCAAGCAATGGCGCAAATGGGAGCAGATGTCATAGAGACGCTGATAGCGGCTGATATCAGCAAGCCTGCCGTGTCTACGCTTGCTAAAGTCAGCAAGGCAGCCAGTCAATTATGGTATCAAAAAGACAAAGATAGCGCTGCTAAGACAGCCATTTATCCATTGGTGACTAGTGCGGCTCATCTGCCATTGCGTGCTCATAGCGTGACAGGTATCAGTAGTATTTTTAGCCCTATTTTGCCAGAGGCGTTTTCTGATGTATTGATTGATGCAGGGTATTTAATCATAGCCAAGCCTGATGTTGGGCATTTAGCAACGATGCGTGAGGCATTGTTTGATAGTGTACGCGAGCATGATTCTGATAAGTTCTTACAAGAGTTAGCGCCATTATTCACGCTGATAGGTACACATCGTGTCAGTACGGTACTGAGACTATCGGCAGATGATTTGGCTGATTTGATGACCATGACGCCTTATGCTTATCGTGCTCGCGCAGAAAATCGGCAAGCCTTGCTCGCCAGTAGCGAGACATCGCCATTTCAGACAGAGGCCAAGTTTGTAGTGTATGTCTTGCAAAAGAGTGGTGATATATAAGATATATAAAGTACTTTTCAAATGAATGGAGCGCTTGTTAAATGAGGAGTACGCTTTTTAAATGATTGGATGGCGACCTTACTCTAGGGCGTGTCCTCAATTCAGTGAGTTTCAACGAATAGTCGTCTAAGTGCGTTAAAATGCCACTTATAACACAGGTCCCATTGTCGCAACGATATTATTCCAAATCCTGTAGGGCAGCGGCCAGTTTTCGACCTGCTCACGGGTCACCTCATCAGAGTCAGCAATATACTGATATTGACGCTCAACGATGTCAGGGGTAAGTGCTCTATCACTAAAAACGATGTTGTTTTCATAATTCAAATCAAAGCTACGCAAATCTAAATTGGTCGAGCCAATCAGGCCAATCTCCCCATCGACAGTCAAGGTTTTTGCATGTAATAAGCCTGGCTTGTACTCATAGATTTTCACTCCGGCTTCAAGCAGTTGCCAATAGTAGCTATGGCTGGTGGCAGCAACAACGATAGAGTCGTTATTTTGTGGAAAAATCATCGTAACGTCTACACCGCGGTAGGCTGTGGCGCATAAAATACTGACCAGTGAATAGTCAGGTACAAAGTAGGGCGTTGATATAATGAGGCTGCGCTGTGCTTGGCTAATTAATGCACCCAAAAACTGCGGCGTGGTACCGTGGCGCTGTGTCGGTCCGTCAGAGAATACTTGTGCGGCAAAGCCGTTGTGCACTTTTTCATCATTGTTTAAAACAACATTTGAATCGTTATCTACCTCATTTTTTATAGCATAAGACCCCTGCGGCTCTGTATGGGGCTTAATTGTTGGTTGTGTGTAGTATGCGAAGCTTTCGAGTGGCGTATAGGGGTTTTCACTTAGCCAATCACTGGCAAATAGCATCTGATTTTGCGCTACGATTGGTCCTTCGACTCGCAGCATAATGTCCACCCACGGTGCAAATTTAGGCTTGACCAAAAACTCAGGATCGGCACAGTTGCGACTTCCAGAGTAGCCAATTTTGCCATCAATCACGGTAATCTTGCGGTGATTACGCAAATCAATACGACTAAACATCATCACCTTTAAGATATTGCTGATCGGTAGGGCGACGCTGACTTGGACACCTGCGTCTTTCATTTCTTGCCATAACTTTGAGCGCACCATTTTACGTGAACCCATCCCATCAACCATGGCGCGGCAGGTGACGCCGCGCTTTGCTGCCCGTATCAATGCTTGGGCCGTACCGATACCCATACCATCAATCAGCCAAATATAGTACAACACATGGATATGATCAGTCGCCGCATCAAAATCAGCAATCATGCGTCTGCGCGTCTCGCTTGCGTCTGCCATTAGCTCCGCTTGGTTGCCTACCGTTGTATGAAAGCCTGTGGCATTGGCAGAGTAGGCAAACGCTGCTCGATACTCAGGTTTGACGGCTTGCACCAATGCTGAATGACTGCCAAGCACCTCGGGATTACGTGCACGCAGTCTATCAATCGTTTGCTCACGCTCGCGGGTAAAATTACGTCCTAAATGCACCTCGCCAAACATCCAATAAACCACAACGCCAAGATAAGGCAAAATGAAAAGGATGACAATCCAAGCCAACCGTGCAGGTGAGGTTAAGTCATGGCGAGACAGAACACGCAATGAAATTAATATCAGCAAGATAAAATGAATGGTTAAGAAAATATCCAAAAGCATGAGGCTATCCGTTATTTTTTATCGGCAGTTTTTATCGGCAATTTTTACTGATTATAACGCACTCAAAAATATCAACCGTGTTGATTGGTATCCATATTAGTACCAGTACCAGTATCAATACGGTAGCAACATAAGCCTATAAAAAATAAGAATGTGGCTTTTTTACTAGGATACTCCTTAGGACATGCCCTAAGTCACGATTTCATTGTTGATTGCTTTCGCCCAACGCCTGCTTTTATTTTTACAGCGCATACATAACTCATCAGCGCGCGTGAGATGGTCGACGTTACCGCAGTACATACAAGCATAACGAAAGTTTGGCTCTACTTGTGTGACGGCTTTGTAAGGTTTAGGGAATAGCGGCAGACCATAACGGGTGTCATCTAAAGGGTATAATATCAAGCTAAAGTTGCCATCGGTCTCAAGCAGACCAATGCGAACTTGCCCCAAATGCTCAACTCCCTGCCTGCGCATCTCACTAAAAAACTCATCATGCGACATCTTGCCTTGCTTGATTTTCTCCAGTACCAACAGTCCATTTTCGACGATATAGACGGGCTTGCCTTCCAATAAATATTCAAAAGGCTGGTACTTCATCATAAACCAAGTAGATAGGCGGTACAGGCCAATCACCACGCTCATGATAATCACAGCTTGGATAATCGGTAGATCTTCGGTGAACATGGGGTCACCAGCGATAGAGCCTAGTGATAAAATAATGGTCAGCTCAAAGATAGACAGCTGACGCACGCCGCGCTTACCCGTAAAGCGTAAAAACATGATGATGAGACCAAACATCACCGCTGCGCGTAGAGCCACCTCAGCCGCGAACGCCCAAGTGGTGTTGTGAATAAAAATACCTGCCCAATCCATGTCTGACTTCCTTTTTAAAACGTAACAATCGATTGCTTTTGGTTTCCACTGATAATAGCACTACGACACCGTATCATAAGGCGCGTTAATATTCGCCGAATAACCAACCGCTGACAAAAGCAAAATACTCACGGAACCAAGCATTATAACGAATGGATAACGGTGTTGGACTGGCGACAGTGATGGAGTGTGTATAGCCTTGATGTCGCGCAATGCTGGCTGCGCGAATGGTATGAAAGTCACTGGTAACGATAGCAATAGGGTCAGTAATAGAGATACCTTGCGCCGCTAATAGGGCTTGGCTATTGGCTAAATTTTCTTCTGTACTGGTGCTTTTACCTTCTTGTAGAATGCGTTCAAACGGAATGCGGTGCGTCTCGTGTAAGTAGGACGCCATGATATCAGCCTCGCTACGGCTACGCTGAAAACCAACACCACCGCTGGTTATTACTATGGCGTTTGGTTGTGCATCAATGAGAGGCGCCGCAGTATCTAAGCGCTTGGCTAAGGTAGGAGTGGGTTTGCCTGCGACTGTGCCTGAACCTAATACAACGATAGCTGCCACTGTCGGCGCTGGTTGCTGGCTTCGTTCAATCTGCTGCTGCAGTGACCAAACAAACACCATAAAGCTGATAAGCCACAGGATAAACAAACCCCATAAGCCATACCATACTCGCTTAAATAGAGGGTTATGCCTGATGAAACGGCGAATTCGTTCCCAGTAAATGCCATGAATGACAAAAATTACGCCAATAATAAATGGCACTACTGAGCCAAAGTTAATCTTGCCAATAATCATCAATACAGCGCAGTCTATGGTGATGATGATACCGACAATTAGTAGGAGTATACGGATGAGTAAGGTTTTGCACATAGCTGAAAACTGCTTGTGTTTAATGAACTGCAAGATAATTATAATACCAACGATATAATCCTTGAGCTAGCTACCGTTAACTTAGATTTTTAGTAAAATATAATATTTTGATTATAAGATATTGACGGATGAGCTGTTTAAGACCCATCAGCGCTCATGGAGATAGGGCATTCATGTCGATGACAGTAGTGGCTGATACTCAAAAAATAGCAGCTGGGATACTGAGAAAAAACAGCGAGGCGTCCAGTAAAGGCGCGGGCGGGGTTTAGTAAATAAGTTTAAATAGGAATAACTAGAAAAATCAGGCAAGATAAAGTTAAGCGTTACTGCTTAACACTTAGCAGATGTTTTTAAAAATTTGGATAGAGTGGTAAAACTAGAGGCTTTGATAAAGCAGAGTAAGATTGGCGGTGAAGGAGGGATTCGAACCCTCGATACGCTATGAACGTATACACACTTTCCAGGCGTGCGGTTTCAGCCACTCACCCACTTCACCGTTTAGACAGCGCGTTTTTGGACGACACTGATTTTTGACTGGCTAAGTATAGCGGATACCATTTAAAAAGTCACCACTTGCGCCCTATCTTTCTTGATTGTTAGATGCCTGCTAGGATAGCATGCACGTAATAATAAGCATAAATGGTAGAAAGTTGAATGATAAGTATTGGCAAGCCTAAATATAGGCTTACAAATAACATAATAATGACAGTGTTTACGGCTATACTCAGTATGAGCTCAGCGTACGCCGACGATTTTACCCAGTGTAGCCAGTCCTTTTATGGTGGTATCTATCCCGAATTTACTAATCCTAAACTGAGTAAAGATACCCAGTCATTATGTTTTGATGGTTTTGCTGTCATGTATTCTGGTGTATCGCGTACGCCGCTGTGGTCAGCCGAATATTTGGACCGCAAGCGCTTGCAGCAAGCCAAAAAAATCGATCGTGAAGACAGCTTTCATGAAGAGAGTCGTTTACCGAAGTCCATGCGCGCTAAACTGTCTGATTATTCAGGCTCTGGTTATGATCGCGGTCATCTATCCCCTAATGGTGATATGGCCAATCGTAGCCAACAGTATGATAGTTTTAGTCTGGCTAATATTGCCCCGCAATCTCCACGTAATAATCGCTATATTTGGCGTAATATTGAGTCTGCCACTCGCTATTTGACCCAGCAGTATGGTGAAGTTTATACCATCACAGGAGTGGCATTTACTGGCAAAAAAACCAAACAGCTTGCTGACCGCGTACTGGTGCCCAGTCATTTTTTTAAAGCGGTTTATATCCCAGCGACCAATCAAGCGGGAGTGTACTATGCACCGAATGATGAATCAGAGCGTATAGAAGTCATTAGTATCGATGCGTTGACTACTGAGATTGGTATCGATGTCTTACCCGTACTAGACCCTCAGACCAAAGCGCAAGCGTTTGATTTACCATTGAAGGCGGGTGAACGTTCAGACATACCAGATGAGCCCGTAGAAGAGCCCACTTGGATATTGTTTGTGTTGGCAATACTA
Source organism: Psychrobacter sp. FME5 (assembly GCF_014861375.1). Taxonomy (NCBI): domain Bacteria; kingdom Pseudomonadati; phylum Pseudomonadota; class Gammaproteobacteria; order Moraxellales; family Moraxellaceae; genus Psychrobacter; species Psychrobacter sp. FME5. The sequence goes on from NZ_RRYX01000005.1 coordinate 39,116, forward strand.
GAATGGGTGCTCACACAACTGCAGGCGTGAAACGTCTGTATGTGATCAAAAACGGATGATATTGAAAAATAACGTAAGATACGATTTATAAAAAGGATATTATAAATGATTGAACCATTTGCTAATGACCACCAAAGTATGCAGATTGGAGAGCTGGTTATCGAGAACCAAAAAGATAAAATCATCATTTATGGAGATATTGATCTGACGTTGGATTCGTCTGGATATCAGCAAGCTGAGCAGTTACACGAGCTAACAACCAAAATTATGCAAGCTTTTGAGACTAACGAGCCTTATAACAACAATGATATTAAGTCAAAGAAAAAGGATGACCAGACAGGCAAAGAAATAGACAACCCTTTCCTGTAACTCTTTGATATGGTTTTGTTTTTATAGAAATAATAAAGTATAAAAAAATTACTAGGCAAAATCTAAAAATTGCTTATAATGGGTCAAGACATCGCTTATACCGTTCAAATCTTTGGACAAAAGCCTATGAGTAGACACGGTCATTAAATATAACCGTCAAGCTTTAAAAAAGATTCTAGCAAAGGATAAGCATAGAATATTAGAAACATAACGTTTCGAGTAACCACTGTATAAATGAAGGGAGTCAATTTATGAAATTACTTACAAAAACTGCTTTAGCTGCGGCTGGTATCAGTATGGCCACTATGGCATTTGCTGCTGATCCATTAGCCAATACTACCTGGCAGACCTATGACGATGGCAAGCCAAAAGGCACGGTCAAAATCACTGAGTCAAATGGTGTGTTGACAGGTAAACTCATCGCAACTAACTCAGCCAAAGGTAAGAAACACGTCGGTATGACCATTATCTCTGGTCTGAAAGCTGATGGCGGTGGTAAATATAGCGGTGGTACGATTACTGACCCTGAAAAAGGCAAGGACTACCGTATGACTGCACAACTAAGTGGCAGTACGTTAAATTTAAAAGGTTATATTGGTCCATTCTCACGTAGTCAGCAGTGGAAAAAGAAATAAGTCCATCGCTTATTTTTACTATCAAGTTTAATCTTGAGCCATAAAAAATCCCACATTACCGTAAGGTTTTATGGGGTTTTTTATGGCTCTAACTTTAATTTATGGTTCTAGTTTTGGTATAAGCTCAACATGTTTATATTACAAGCTCGAGATGAGATTCCATAATGCATATTAATTCCCCTTGAATTGATGCAATCAGTTATCAGTATGCTCTATCAGTCTGTACTTATTATTCGTTCTCAGGCTTTAAATAGCGTCAGGACCTGTCTCGCCCGTACGTATACGAACGACTTGTTCAAGATTGGTCACAAATATCTTACCATCGCCGATTTTGCCAGTGCTTGCAATACGAGTGATGGCTTCGATAGCAGGCTCGACCATTTCATCGACGACCGCCACTTCGACTTTTACCTTGGGTAAAAAATCCACTACGTATTCTGCACCGCGGTAGAGCTCAGTGTGGCCTTTTTGGCGACCGAAACCTTTAACTTCGGTGACAGTGACACCTTTGACACCGATGTCAGAAAGCGCTTCACGTACATCATCGAGCTTAAATGGTTTTAAGATCGCAGTGATTAGCTTCATAAAAAATTCCTTATTTGTGTGATGCCATAAGTTGATGGATAGAAGTGTTGTGCCTTATTGTATCGCGGCTATGTTTACCAGCGGCTATGCTTACCACGAGTTATTCAAAGATTGGGCTAAACCTACTCAAGGGGAAGGCAGGATTAACCGTATTTGCTCAAAATAATTATGGTAATGGTAAAAAATTGCTCATAGTGTAACAATAAAACCCGTTGCTATAAGCGTAAAGAATAGTAATCAACCTTTAGCGTTAAACCAACGAAAACTTTATTATAACCAACTTTCTAGGTGCTTGGGGAGGCTATCCTGCCATTTCATGTACTGATTTGATAAATTGACAGGGTGATTTGGTGAAATATTATGGCGTGAGAAGCAGAGACTGATATTAGAGTAAAGCCTCTGCTTTTAATAGGATAGGTGTGGTTGTTGTCTTATATGGATGAATCTAGGTCTAAGCTTTAGGGAAGAGTAGGTATGGTGTTTTGGTGCTGCCTAGTAGCTTTTTGGTGTCGCTACCTTGGAGTAATTCACGCAGACGGGATTGACCAAATGCCCCTGTCATTAGTAGGCCAATATCATTCTCGTTTTGATAGTAATTTAAAGCCGCGGTAACATCACGGCAATCTAGCAAAGCCTTTTTAGATTTGATGCCGGCTTGTTTGAGGCGTGCATAAGCTTCGCGTAGCGCGTCGCAATTCTCTGAGTTTTCTTTTCCGACCATGACAATATGCACGGTTAAAGCCCGAATAAGCGGCGTTTTGCACAGCCAATTGAGCAATTTATGAGATGTTGGGCTATTGTCAAAGGCGAATAATGCGGTAGTAGGGAGCAAAAATGGGGCATGAGTCACCAAAATGGGGCAGTGACTGACACGAATTAACTGGCTCAATGTCGATTTACAGGTAACATGATGTCCGATAACGATTAATTGTGCTTTGTCATCGACATAATCGATACTCTCATTGAGGTGTTCATGACGGTGCAATGTATAGGTTTTGAGTTTGGGGTGCTGCTGCGCGCAATAAGTGGTTGCTTGGTGTAAGAGAAGCTTACCCTGGGCTTTTAGTTCACTATTACTCGAATGTTCTTTTGCAGTGAATTGATCTAATAAAGTGTTTTCATCATCAATATTGAGACAGCATGAGTAATCAACGGCAGCTTTTTGTTGTAAGCTTGGCACTGAATGTAGTAGCCCGATCGGCACTTGTAGGCGGATTGAAGCCCACATGGTTGCATCTAAAACGGCTTGCACGTGATCAGGACAGTCTAAGCAAGCAATCACGCTATCTGGCTTCAAATTACTCATAAGGGCACCACATCATTTCAATACCAAAAATACAGCTACATTGGTAAAAAGGGTGGGGAGGCAATGCTCACGCCTCATCCTCTTTACCAATGCAGCTGTCTATTCAATTGTTTGTTTAACTGTTTATTTATGAGACATTGATGATTAACACGATAGTGTAGGATGTAGACGCAGACTTTTTGCTCAATCCAGCAAACCAATATCGCGGCGATCATGAACAGAGAAGCGATCAATCAGCGTACGACTGGCATTATTTAGTCCAACTACTTTGACATCAATGCCCTCGCGTTGCAAGCGCATAACCAGCTTATCCAAGGTGTCAACGGCACTAATGTCCCAAAAATGGGCTTGGCTGACATCAATCTGGATGCTATCCAAGGCTTCTTTGGTGTCGAAGCTATGTAAAAACTGTGTCGTAGACGCAAAGAAAACCTGTCCTTGTACATAATAATAGCGGGTGTTGCTACTGTCGTCGTATTCACTAAATATGGTTAAGAATTGACCGATTTTATTGGCAAATGCCAATGCAGATAGCAGCACACCTACGCCGACACCGTAGGCTAAATTGTGGGTAAAGACCGTGGTCAATACCGTCGCTAGCATGACAATATTAAAGGACATCGGGTGTGTTTTGAACTCGCGAATAGACTGCCAGTTAAAGGTACCGATAGAGACCATAATCATCACCGCGACCAGCGCTGCCATTGGGATTTGGCTGACCCATTCACTCAAAAACACCACCATAATGAGCAAGACGATACCTGCTATCAAAGTAGATAGGCGCGTACGTCCGCCAGATTTGACGTTAATCATTGACTGACCAATCATCGCACAACCTGCCATACCGCCAAAGAAACCTGAGACCACGTTAGCAATCCCTTGACCGCGACACTCACGGTTTTTATCACTGGGGGTATCTGTTAACTCGTCAACGATCGTCGCCGTCATCATAGATTCTAACAAACCAACGATAGCCAACGCGATAGAATAAGGGGCTATGATTAGTAAGGTGTTTAGGTTCAATGGAATGTCAGGCAACAAAAACATCGGCAGGGAGTCTGGTAAGTCACCCATGCTACCGACGTTACGAATATCAAGGTTCATATACATCGCGACCGCGGTTAATCCCACGATACAAATAAGCGGCGATGGAATCACCCGACCAATTTTAGGAATGAGCGGGAACAGGTAAATTATCGCCAAGCCCGCTGCTGTCATGATATAAACGGTCATACCGACGCGCTCAGTCATTGGGTTAAGCTCTGGTAATTGGGCGGCAAAGATCAATATCGCTAGCGCATTGACAAAGCCAATGACCACAGAGCGGGAAACAAAACGCATCAAATTCCCGAGCTTTAAGATGCCCATTACTACCTGAATAGCGCCGCACAATAAGGTGGCAGCCAATAAATACTGCAAACCATGCTCGGCGACCAAATCGACCATCACCAGTGCCATCGCCCCTGTTGCCGCCGAAATCATGCCTGGACGACCACCGACGAAACTAATCACTACCGCGATACAAAATGAGGCATACAAGCCGACTTTTGGATCAACGCCAGCGATAATAGAGAAGGCAATGGCCTCAGGGATTAGCGCCAGTGCAACGACTAGGCCTGATAAAACGTCACCGCGAACATTGGAAAACCACTCGTCACGTAAGTTATCAATAAAAGATGTCATAAGTAAACTGCATAGGGTTAGAGGCAAAAAAAGTAATCATTACTCATTCATAAAATGATCGCGTCGCTATAAGAATAGCTATTCATCTTTCTTTTACGGCAACAGGCGCTGTGTCATGTTGCGGCATTGAATTATCGAGGCATTGTCATAAAAGGTACGGTCATAAGAAACACGGTTATAAAAGGTACTGTCATAAAAAACATCGTAATAAATATGTCTACTGATTTACTTGCTGGTATCACTAATACGCTCATCAATAATCGATACGATGATAAATTTAGTGAGTTTACCTAAAATTATTTGGAATTGGGTAGTTAAGGTAGGCTATTCAAAAACAACACCTACAATAACGAATAGAGTCAGCAATGACTTGCTGCGGTAGAAGATAATAAATCATCTGTCAAATAAAAGTAGCCGTTCGACATGATCCGTCCATGCATGATTCGTCCACAATAGCCATTTTGCCAAAGAGAAGTGACAACAGCGCGCTAACTGTGACAACATGCTAAACTAAAACGGCCAGAGTAAGTCTCTGGTCACTGACAGATTAGGGCAGCTATTATAGCACTAGCCACTTAATATAAAAACAGGCGCATAATAGCATAACGCCGTAAAAAACCAGTACCGAAATCTGAACGATACCGTTATGATGTTTCTCATCTTGATGGTATCGTTTGGCTTTTTTATAGGCTAGATTTTTTGATGCCATTTTGCACATCTAATAGAAGGAATAGATATGACCACCAACACTGCAACAGATGCCTTACTTCATAAAGGCAGTGGTCTACAAGTCGTGGTTGGTTTGGGGCAATCTGGGTTATCTGTCGCTCGCTATCTGGTGGCGCAAGGTTATCAAGTAGCGGTCACTGATGCTCAGGCAGTACCTAGACTAGCGGATCAGTTACCTGATGAGATTGATATCCGCCGGTTTGGTACGATTGACGCAGCGCTATTGCAGCAAGCCACACGGATTATTATTAGCCCTGGTATTTCTCTGGCGACCGAAGCCGTTGCAGCCGCACGTCAAGCCAATGTCCCAGTGGTCAGTGATATTCAGCTATTTTGTGATGCCTGTACGGTACCGATCGTAGCGATTACCGGCTCTAATGCTAAGAGCACTGTGACCACGTTGGTTGGGCAAATGGCGATAGATGCTGGGGTCAATGTCGGTGTCGGTGGCAATATTGGTGTACCAGCGCTAACATTACTGGATAATACCGATATGGAGTTGGCGGTACTTGAGCTGTCCAGCTTTCAATTAGAAACCGTGACCGATTTAAACGCACAAGTCGCCACGGTGCTTAATATGTCGCCTGACCATTTAGACCGTCATGGCGATATGCTCGGCTACCATCAAGCCAAGCACCGTATTTTTCAGGGTGCAAAATCTGTGGTTATTAACCGTGAAGACGCATTGACGCGCCCACTGGTGGCTGATAATTTACCCAGAGTGAGTACGGGCATTCATGCCCCTGACGAGAATCAATATGGTCTCATCACTGACTCTGAAGGCGATATTTATCTTGCACGCGGTACAGAAAAACTACTGTCGGCAGATAAACTGTTGATTAAAGGCCGTCATAATCTGCTCAATGCGCAAGCAGCGTTAGCGTTAGGCGAGCTGGCAGGATTGCCAGTTGATAGCATGCTAGATACCTTGCAACAATTTACTGGACTTGAGCATCGTTGCCAATATGTGGCAAATGTGGCTGATATTGATTATTTTAATGATTCAAAAGGCACCAATATTGGCTCGACGATGGCCGCTATCGAAGGGCTGGGTGCAGTCTATGCGCCAAAAGACGGCAAGCTATTATTGATTTTGGGTGGGCAAGGCAAAGGTCAAGAATTTGGCGAGCTGACCCCTTTTATCAATCAGTACGTTAGTCAACTACTGCTTATCGGTGAAGATAGTCAGCAAATTGAGCAGCACCTGCGTACAGCCAACTTAAGTGATGACGTAGCGCTACACCAATGCCAGTCTTTGGAAAATGCCTTTGACACCATTCAACAAGTAACTGTAAGTAGCCTATCACAAGTGCAAGCGGTGCTATTATCACCAGCCTGTGCCAGTTTCGATCAATATAGCGGTTATGCGGCTCGCGGTGAGCATTTTAATCAACTGGTTGACCAACTAAATCTGGCGCGTGCCGATAGTATGACTACTGGTTAAAGGCTGCAAAAAATTTACTCCAGTAGCACTTATATCGGTTTTAAAGTGAATCAACTATAAATGATTGTTTTGCTTATAAATTGCTGCTACTGTCGATGATGACCAGTCAGATTGAGGACACGCCCTAGCTATCTGATACGACAGCTATCTGGTGCGATCTACTTTATTTTTTAAACGGTGGCGTTTGATAGACGCCGTGTTTTTTCGTTCGTTAGTGTATATAAAATTATGGCGATCTCTTCTTTTTTTCGTTCTTCTTCTCAATCAAAGCCAGCCTCTGGCTCAGATGGTATCCTTTCTATGCCGTCAGCACGCGCCATCTTAATATCGAGTGTCGGCTGTATGCTGGTGCTTAGTTTATTGATGGTGGCTTCTGCTTCTATTCCTTTTGCACTCAGTCGCGGAATGACAGAGCTGCATTTTTTCAAAAACCAACTGCTGTATATGACGATAGGTTTGATTATCGCTGCGGTTCCTTATTATAGCGTGTCTTTACGGTTGCTATATAAAACCGAAACCCAGTTTATTTTGCTGGGTATTACGGGCATGCTATTAGTGGCGACCTTGTTCAGTACGCCTATCAATGGCTCCAAACGTTGGCTAACGATAGGCGGTTTTAATTTTCAGGTAGCAGAGTTAGCGAAACTGGTCATGATTGTGTTTGTCTCTGACTTTGTGGTGCGTCGCTCTTTTGAGGTCCGTAATGGTTTGGATGGTTTTTTGCGGATTATGTTAGTGGTCGCGCTCATCACCATACTGTTATTATCGCAGCCAGACTTTGGTTCTTTTGTGGTGATACTTGGTACGCTCTTTGCGATTTTTTATATTGCGGGTGCCCCTTACAAGCATTTCTTAGCGCTAGGTGCTGCTGCTATTGGCGGTGCTGTGTTGATGGTTACGACAGCAGAGTATCGGTTAGTCCGAGTGATGTCGTTTATGGATCCGTTTGATGATGTACAAGATACGGATTATCAGCTGGCGCGCAGTTTGATTGCTTTTGGTCGTGGGCAATTTACAGGTGTTGGCTATGGCGAAAGTGTACAAAAACTGTCGCATCTGCCCGAGGCTCATACCGACTTTTTATTGGCCATCACTGGTGAAGAGCTAGGCTTTGTTGGGGTTAGCATGGTGCTGTTGCTCGAGGCGCTGATTATCGGCAGTGCGATGCGTATCAGTTATAACGCGCTCAAGCGTCGGCAGATGCGCATGAGTTATACCGCTTTTGGTATCGGTGTGGTGTTTATTGCGCAGACAATTATTAATGCGGCGATGAATATGGGCGCAATTCCGACCAAAGGTTTAACCATGCCGTTTTTCAGTTACGGTGGCTCATCGATGCTGATTAGTTTAGTGATGGTCGCGCTATTACTGAAGATTTACAAAGAAAGCCCTGAAATCGAAAAAAGCCAGTGCCGTTATTATTAGTATCGTTAGAATAGTTTAAAACGCGTCGCTATTGGTGGCGCTTTTTATTGCTTGTTTTTCGTCTTTTATCCATTGGGTATATTTAACTGCTGTTTGCCCTGTAGTGGCGTATTGTCCCATTGGGCAACGGCCTGTCTTAGCATATTGCTAGGTGTATCTCTATCGACCGTTGGTTGCTGTAAGAGCTGTAAAGCGTCAGTGATAAGCTGACTTGGGTTACGAGTATCGATGGGTTGAGCCAGATTTTGCTTGGAGAGCTTTTGCCCATCAGAATGACATATCAGTGGCAAGTGAGACCAATGATCGATAGCAGGCAAACCAGCGGCCTGCATGATACTGATTTGTGCCGTGGTCATGGGTAAAATATCCAAACCGCGCATAATATGTGTGATTTGTTGTAGACCATCATCGAGGCTGGCTGCCAATATATAATTGATCATGCCATCTTGGCGGCGCACCACCATATCGCCTAATGTTTGCTGCGGATTATCCCACTGCATACCTTGGATACCATCGTTGAAACCAATCCTATAATCTGGCAGTTGGATACGTAACTTATGTTGTTGTCTATCAAGGTCAGCGCCGACACAGCGGCGCGGATAACGCGTCCTATTTGGTTGTAGCGAACTGACAGCATCGTGATGCTTGCTTGGTTCCTTTTGTGCCCAATATTGCTCCAAATCTTTACGTGAGCATTGGCAGCCATAAGTCAGCGATTGCAGAGAGGAAGACAAGTAATCATTATAAATATCAATGCGTTCAGACTGATAAATAACATCGCCATCCCAGTATAATCCAAGCGCTTCCAAATCAATTAAAATTTGTTCAGTAAACTGTCGGTCACAGCGTTCGGTATCAGTATCTTCGATACGTAATAGCCATTTACCACCCAATGATTTTATATGGCAATAGCTGGCAATCGCTGTCGTTAGTGAGCCAAGGTGTAACTCACCAGTCGGTGAGGGGGCAAAACGACCGATAGGCTGTGATGATGAGGTTTGAGTTAACATAGAAGTTTGGATGGACTTTAAAATTGATGGTTATCGGTAAATGGGATAGAAGGTAGGATAATAAAAATTAGCGTAAAAAGATATTTATTAAATGCGGCTGTTTTGTTAGCAGGATGAGTTCTAAAGATATAGCTGATTGTGTCAGCCATGCTTTTTTTAAGATGCGAAGTTTTGAATTGGTTATCAGTTGCCAATCTCAAAGCCAGTAATGACAAAGCTATTAAGCCAAAACACAACGAGCGACCATATTAATATGGTCGCTCGTGCTTGTACTTATATTTTTATACCTACATTAACAGTAGGTTGCTTAAGCGCCTTGGTTCTGGCGTTCTTTAATTTCAGATAAAGTCTTACAGTCGATACATTGCGTCGCTGTTGGGCGTGCCTCTAAACGACGCAGACCAATCTCTACCCCGCAAGTTTCACAAAAACCATAGTCTTCGTTTTCGATTTCTGACATAGATTTGTCGATTTTGCGAATCAGCTTACGCTCACGGTCACGTGTACGCAGCGCCAAGGCAAACTCTTCTTCTTGGGTAGCACGGTCATTGATGTCTGGCATGGCACTTGACTCATCTTGGATATAAGTCTTGGTGCGATCCGCTTCACCAATCAGTTGGTTTTTCCAGTCCAATAAAATAGATTTAAAGTGCTCTAACTGTGCATCAGACATATACTCTTCGTCTTTGCCCGGCACATAAGGAGTAAACTTAACTTCACTCGGATTCGTAGTCACGGTGCTCATATGGGTATCCTACTTTTTCAAATTGATTCAATAAAACGACGTATCAAAAGACAAGACGTTATTAATTTACCAAACGCTATAATTTGTCCCTTTATAAAACGTTTTACCACTTGGTAACACAAGTAACACAGCTGATCTAATAGTACGGTTATCTCAAAATGCTCATAGCAACATATCAATGTTCAGGTATATGGTTATGTCTATTTTTATTTAAACTGCTTTATTTAAATAACAGGGTTTAAATAGTGCTGCATATTACTGACTGTAGAAACTTAGCTTGTGGTCGATCTAGCCATCCTAGCTACTATAGTTTTGCTTATTATTAAATATCAGGTGGTCTTCGTTTTATTTTATAAGTTGTAACATTGTTTTTAATAATAATGAAGCTATTTTTTATAATGACCACATTTCTACTTTGTCAGCTATCTTATGGTTCAATCAAGCAGTATCAGCTAAAAGCCTAAAAAATAAGGGCTGTCAGCGTTAATGGTGCCAATAAATCTGGGCATCAAGTATCCAGTCTTTCAACCCAGCTTGCAACCTTTCCATTGTTGGCTAATTGCAACCAACGATACCCTGGCAATGCGTTTGTGTCGTAGGAAAAATCATCTTCGAAGGGTTTGAACTGATAGCAGGTAGACGGTGTACTATAAACGCTAACCCCCTGACGATGACGCACTTGCTCTTGGTGGGTATGACCACTAATAATGACTTTTAATTGCTCGAATTTTGCCATATGCTGCCAAAAACTCTCGCTATTGTCTGCCATATGGGTATCAATCCAGTCAGAATCTATAGGAATGACGTGGTGGTGCACGGCAATTAATGTAGGCTTATCACAAGCGCTGAGGGTCTCGCATAGCCAATCGATGGCGGCGGGGGTAATTTCACCTTCTACTTTGCCAGCCATAGATGAATCTAATAACAAAACCTGCCAGTGATCACTTTCAATAACATGTTGGCTCAGTAAACGTGAATCGGTCGGCCGTGCGATGAGCTCGCGCTGAAAAAAGGGTAAGTCACTACCCCTTTCATCAGTGACGTCATGGTTGCCAGCGATACAAGCAAAAGGAATGCCCGTTGCTTGTAATACCTTAAAAATATGGTCATAGATAGCAGGAATTACCTCACTAACCAAATCCCCAGTCACGACAATCAAATCACAGCGGATATCGCCACTCAATGCTTGCTGTAGCACGGACTCAAAACGGTGCTGACAAACCGTTACCTCGCCATTTTTAGTACTGTCCTCATCATTATCATCGGCAGTGGAGACCACAGGCGTTGATAAATGCAAGTCAGTGATTTGTAGTATATTCAATTGTGCATCTGGCGTGCTGATTTTATTCACAGGATAGCTTGGCATTGGGTCAGTCCCTTATCGAATCAAAATAAGTATTATCGCTAGAATAAATATAAATACATTGAACGAGTTATAGTCATTGGTTTCTCATTGCTATTACCAAGCTGTTATTACCAATAGGCATATTAGGGCAATTTTATAACATAACGTCAATGAAAGCTCTAGCTATATTGATAAAATAAAGTTGGATAAAACAGTAAATAACCGCCTTTATATTACGCATACTACGAAGCGATTAGCGACGTGCTGACCAAAACCTTGTGGTCATTAGCTTTGAGACAGCAAGCGCCATAAAGAATAAAATTGCTAATATCAAGACGATAGAGAGACCCGTCTGAATATCCAACCAAATGCTACCCCAAACGCCTAAAGTGACGCCAAGCTGCGCGATTACTAGCGATATAATGACCATTTGTTTTGGTGATGCTGAATATAAGCGTGCCGTCAGTGCTGGTAAAACCAATAAACCACTGATTAATAAACTACCAACCGCCTGTAGAGCAATCGCACAAAACCCTGCTAGTACGCCCATAAAAAATAGCCGCTGGCGTGTGGGGTTGATACCCTGAATACGTGCCAATGCTTCGTGGGTGGCAAGCTTAATTTGCGCTGGCCATATATAGGTAAGCAGACCCAATCCAACCATGACGCTACCAGCGAGTAACGGTAAGTCTGCCCAGTCAAGCTCCAGCAAATTACCAAATAAAAACCCCAGTACGTTTGCTTGCTGGTCAGTTAGCTGGGTCAAAGCCAATAAGCCTAGACATAGCAATGACACCGCAACCACTGCCAGTACCGCATCGACGGGCAGACGCTCATCATCAATGAGCACCAGCCCCAGCACCACCATGACACTGACTAATGCAATGCCTATACCCATTGGCAACTGCCACCAGACTGCCAAGGCCACGCCAAGTAAGGTTCCATGAGCTAATGCGTCAGCAAAAAATGCCATGCGTCGCCACAATACCAAACAACCTAAAGGCGCTGATAATAAGGCTAAAATACTGCCAGCAATCCAAGCAGGGGCAATGATGGCTAACCAAGCGCTCATAATAAGTATCCGTAATAGTTTTTATAAAGGTTTAAGGCTTTATTATAATTCGAGTTCGCTTGGCGCGTGATGCTCACAGGCGTGCGGTTGGTGTACATAAGGCTGCTCATAATGATGGCCAAACAGCTTTTGAAATTCGCTGCTAATAGCAAGCTCGCTGGGCTGACCTTCACAGCAGATATGCTTGTTGAGACAAATCACCCGTCGACTGCCTTTCATCACCCAATGTAAATCATGCGATACCACCAGCATGGCACAGCGTAAAAACTCTGGTAATTCATCGATAAATTGATACAGCCAAACCTCGGTATCAGGGTCCAGCCCTTGCATCGGTTCATCTAAAATTAATAAATTGGGCTTCTCTAATAATGCGCGTGCCAGCAATACCCGCTGCGTTTCACCACCCGAAAGGTGCAGCATTTGCCGCGATAGCAGATGGGTCAATGATAAATTATCAAAGATAAACTGCCGCTGCTCAGCCGTTAAGCGTTTTTTGTCTGCTTGTGCTAGTAAATCGCGGACACGTAATGGCAGTATTGGTGGTACAGCAAACCGCTGCGGCACATAGCCAAGCTGTAATTTCTGGTGGGGTGTAATCTGTCCATCAGTCGGCTCAATTAAGCCCAAAATAAGTTTGACCAACGTTGACTTGCCCGCGCCATTAGGCCCGATAAGGCTGACCGTTTCGTTAATAGCAATGTCGATATTAATATTTGACAGCAAGCGTTGCTGGTTAATATCAAAGCTAACGTTATTTAAGCTCAGCAGTTTGCTAACACTATTAATGCTATTGCCAGTAATAACAGAAGCGCTCGGTTGATTAAACGGTAAGGTAGACAGGCTCATAATATGACAACGAGTGGGTTAGTAAAGGATATACATAAAATTTGATGATAAACACTTATCATCAAGGGTCGTTATTTTACTGGCACATTTGGCAACGACCGCTCAGCTCAATGACACTGCGTTCAACGATAAAACCAATATCTTGCTCAGCAAAGCCCATCATCTCTTGTACGGGCAAGCTGCTACATTCTTGTACGCGCTGACACTGCTCACAGATTAAAAACGCTGCCGTATGCTGCGCCCTTGGGTGACAGCAAGGTACATACGCATTGATAGAGGTCAGTTGATGTACCAAACCTTCGCTTAATAAAAACTCTAAACTGCGATAGACCGTCGGCGGTGCAACATTCTTTGTGCTATCAATCTTATTATCGCTGTCTGATAGACGCATGTGCTGTAATTGGGTGATTAAATCATAAGCACCCACTGGTTTATTGGCTTGCAATACCAGCGTATAAATCTGCTGACGTAAGGGGGTAAAGCGCACACCGCGTAGACGACACTGCTCTTTTGCGGCGATTAGGCGCTCAGACACATCCTGAGGCGTAAAATCTTGCACGTCGTGCACATGCTCACAATTAGGTGAGGTAGTCGACATAGCACAAGCTCCTAAAAATGGAATGGCATTTTAAGTATAGTAATTTATATTGTTATAGTATAACATACTAAAACCAAAATCAGATAAACGGTCTTAATTTATCTACGTATATTTCTATCATCCATACATTAAAGAACCGACTATGAACTCAGTCTTTAACGACTCTTTACGCTCACGCATTATACTACAGCGACTGCTCATTACTGGAATAGTAATGCTCGGCACTTTGGCAGTTAATGCCCAAGCCGCCACAGTCAGCGTGAGTAACTATCCTTTGTTTTTGTTAAGTCAGGCAGTCACTGAGGGTGCGCCGCCTGCCAAGCAATTATTGCAGGCAGGGGAGGTCGGTCACCATGGTAGTATCAGTCCTGGCGATATCAAAGCCATTCAGGACAGTAAGTTTGTGGTCTGGTTTGGTGAGCCACTAGAAAAAAACTTGGCAGCGAGCTTAAATACCGCGCCCAATGCTATTGCATTGTTTGAGTTTGATGCTTTTCATCGTCATCCTTTGCGCGATATAAAAGGTAAACCTATTGCTGACACCTTAGACCCGCATATTTGGCTCGATCCTGATAATGCCAAAGCCATGACTCGCGCTCTTGCGGTGATTCATAGTCATGCCAATCCGCAATATAAAAAGCTGTACCATGCCAATGCCCAAAAATTTGCTCAACGACTGGATAAAGCCGTAGCAGCAACCAATAAAAATGCTACTCAAAAAGTGCGACCATATTGGGCTTATCACGATGCTTATCAATATATCGAAAGCAGCTTACAGCTAACGTTCATCGGTAGCTTAAGTACTGACCATCATTTAGCGCCAAGAGCGAGCCAATTACGCTGGCTCAATGAGCAGCGCCCGGACAAGAAAATGTGCCTTGTGTCGCCAAGCCAACCTGCTAAAGGATTGTTAGCCAAACTACAACCTGTACAGACCACCGTTCAGGCAGAAGATATGAGTAATAGCAAAGACTTTGTCAGCGGCTGGCAGGCGATGGCGCAGCAGATATATCAATGCATATCATAAAGCGCTTATACAGAAGCTTTTGATAGAGTATTGATTAGAGCATCATTTGCAGATAGTAAGAATAGATGACTGGTAAAAGGTATATTTTTCTTGCTTAACGGTCGGTCGGTCCTTATAATGAGTGGCGTTTTATTTTGGTTAAAAGGTAACCCCTATAGAGTGGGCCGTTCACGGATAAAAGTAACAGCGTCGCGACTGTGTTAGATTGCTACCTTACCCCAATCCTGTAAGGCGATAGGACTACCGATGACCAAGCCTGCCAAACGCACACAAAAAGATAAGATTGGCATTTATATCAAGCGCCAAGCATGGATACTATTTATCCTTATTATTATTGCTTGGATATTAGATACTATTTGGTTACATAGTGCGCTGGTAGTAGCAAAAAGCGCCGCTATTGGTGCGCTACTTAGTTTTGCCACTCAAGTGGTATTTGCTTTTTTTATTTTTTGGTATACCGGATATCGCGCGCGCTTATATATTGTTAGCCAGCTATATCGGGGTCAAATGGCCAAATGGCTGTTGACCGTGTTTGGTTTCGCACTAATTTTTATTACCGTACAACCCCTATCCGCGCCTGCGCTGTTTATCGGTTTTATGGTAATGCAAATTAGTCACAGTTGGATGTTGTGGCATATACGTTAGTATTGATAAATGATTTTTATTTATATAGAGGTGATTTGTATATATAAATAGCCAAATTATAACCGACACTAGCAAGTCACCCCGCTGTCCAGCTTCTCTATGACTAGTTGTATAACGTCGAAGCATGAAAATTTGTCTGATGACATTACTAATGAGCGTTTGAAACGCATATAATACCCAATAATGTGGGTGCAATAGCGTTAATTTGGCTATTGATAGCGTCACTAATTAAATTCTTACAATTTAATTAATGACGCAAAAGCCTTTTAGCAAACGCGACTCACAGCTAACTTACTCATACAGCGGATAAAAAAGTCACAATTGACTTTACACGAATACAACGCTGCATTAATATAGGCGGCTAAATATCTTGGTTACGAGCGCTGCATTAAGCGTTTATCGTGATTAGAAGAGTTGAATAAACAATATATGATAATTTTCTGTACATATTAAAGGGCTACTACTGAATAATGATGAGCCCTTTTTTGGTAGCTAAAATTTATTATCAGCTATTAAATTTAGCATAAGTAACAGAACTATGGGTTGGATGTTATTGCTTATAGAGGCGCTTTAGCGTCGTTTGTTTATCTGCATTTAAATGCTGCAGGTTCAAGCGCTAAAGACCTCATCAGATGACAACCGTATTTTTGGGTAGTTGAGTAAATCGTTGACTAATAAGAAGCTTATATTATGGCAGGCGAGCAAACAACCACAGACTATATCTCTCATCACTTAACGAACTGGACGTACGGCTATCTGCCGGGCGAAGGTTGGAAAGTTGCCTATACTGCCGAAGAAGCAGGATTAATGGGTTTTAAAGCTATCCACCTTGATTCTATGCTTTGGTCAATTGGTCTCGGCATTGTTTTCTGCGCTATCTTTTGGATGGTCGCTAGAAAGGTCACTTCAGGCGTGCCGGGTAAAACTCAGGCCGCGGTTGAGATGATCGTTGAGTTCGTTGATAACAACGTGCGTGACTCTTATAGTGGCACCTCAAAGCTGATTGCGCCTTTAGCATTAACCATCTTCGTTTGGATTTTCTTGATGAACTTGATGGATTTGCTGCCGGTAGACTTTATCCCAGCGCTTGCCGGACAAATCGGCGCAGCAATGGGGGCGGGTGGAGGTGATCCACATCATGTGTTCTTTAAGATTGTTCCAACCACTGATCCTAATATCACGCTCGGCATGTCATTCTCTGTCTTTGCGCTGATACTATTTTATAGTATCAAAGAAAAAGGGTTGGGCGGCTTTGTTGGCGAGCTAACACTGCATCCGTTCAGTGCTAAGAATCCTATCGTACAAATTATTTTAATACCCATCAACTTTATCTTAGAGTTTGTTACTTTAATAGCCAAGCCTATCTCATTAGGTCTGCGTCTATTCGGTAACATGTATGCTGGTGAGTTGATTTTCATACTGATTGCCCTAATGCCATTTTGGATTCAGTGGGCGTTATCAGTACCGTGGGCTATTTTCCACATCTTAATTATTACCCTCCAAGCGTTCGTATTTATGATGCTGACGATAGTTTATATGTCACTTGCATCATCAACTGAACATTAATTAGACATTCAATAGGTAAATGAGGATACATCCATGGATCCAGTATTAGGTGGTTACACAGTTATCGCAGTAG
Source organism: Psychrobacter sp. FME5 (assembly GCF_014861375.1). Taxonomy (NCBI): domain Bacteria; kingdom Pseudomonadati; phylum Pseudomonadota; class Gammaproteobacteria; order Moraxellales; family Moraxellaceae; genus Psychrobacter; species Psychrobacter sp. FME5. Next base: position 56,219 of record NZ_RRYX01000005.1, read on the forward strand.
CACTACTTATCGGTTTAGGTGCACTAGGTACAGGTATTGGTTTTGCTATTCTAGGTGGTAAATTCCTAGAAGGTGTTGCACGTCAGCCAGAACTTGGCTCACAATTGCAAACTCGTATGTTCATCGTAGCAGGTCTTCTTGATGCTATTCCGATGATCGGTGTTGGTATTGCTATGCTATTGTTGTTCGCTAACCCTCTAGCAGGTTAATCCGAAAGCTCAGTTGTAAATGTTTGGTACTCAAGGATTTACTAGCAAATATAGTCAAGATTTGACTGCCAAACATGATCAATGAAACTGATTTTTCATTAACAAAGAGGTGATCACGTGAATATCAATTTTACCCTCGTCGGTCAAGCCATTGCTTTTGCAATCTTTGTGATGTTCTGCATGAAGTTTGTGTGGCCACCACTTATCGGTGCCATCAATGAGCGTCAGCGTAAAATTGCTGAAGGCTTGAATGCCGCAGAAAAAGCAAAAGCAGATTTGGCAACCGCGGAGCAAGATGTCCAGCAGGAGCTTGATCTTGCAAAGACCAAAGCTGCTGCTCTAATCGAGCAAGCGAACAAGAGTGCCAACCAGCTTGTCGAAGATGCCAAAACGCAGGCCCAAGCGGAAGGCGAGCGCATTCGTCAACAAGCGCAAGCGTCTATCGACCAAGAAATCAATCAAGCGCGTGAGTCATTACGTGCCCAAGTTGCTGAGCTGGCTGTACTTGGTGCAGAAAAGATTTTGCAAGACAAAGTCGATGTGCAAAAACATGCCAGTATGTTAGACCAACTGGCGGCGAAGCTGTAATTGTGAGGATATAATGGCTGACTTATCAACCTTAGCACGACCGTACGCTAAAGCCGCGTTTGACTATGCCAACGAAAACGGGGCAGTAAATGAGTGGGAGAACTTCTTATTTATTGCTGCTAGCGTTGTCAATGACAAGTCGTTCAGTACTTGGCTAGACAATCCAGCTGTTTCTGCTGAGCATAAGTCAGCTGCTTTGATCGATCTTTATGATACACAAGTAGCTAGCGCTAATGATTCTGCTTTTAAGCAGTTATTAGGTGAGGCTAGAGGGGTTCGCCCTGATAGCGACGCCAGCTATCCAAAAGTATCAGTAGCACTTAGTAACTTCGTTAAACAGTTATCAGAACAAGAGCGTCTGGCGCTGCTTCCTGAAGTTTATGAGCATTATCGCCGTCACAAGGCAATAAGCTTAAAGCAGCTTGACGCATATGTGACCACGGCCTATCCATTGACCGATGCCCAGCGTGATATGCTGCAAACACGTCTCGCTACCTCGCTAAATGCTAGCGTGGTGATTCACGAGTCGGTTGATGCAAGTTTATTGGCAGGCGCTACGATCAAAGTCGGTGACAAAATCATTGATGATTCGATGCGCGGCAAGTTACAACAGTTAAAAACACAGCTAACTGCCTAATGCCAATCATCAACGCAGCTCAATAGAGCGTGCATGATATAAGAGCATTTAAGTCAGTGGGCGGGTTATCATAAATTAAAGGAAACAAGGCAATGCAACAATTGAATCCAGCGGAAATCAGTAACCTGATTAAGCAGCGTATTCAAGACCTTGATGCGGGTGCAACTGCAAAGAATGAAGGCACGATTGTCAAAGTATCTGACGGTATCGTGCAGATTCATGGTCTTGAAGATGCCATGTACGGCGAAATGATTGAGTTTGAAGGCGAAATCTACGGAATGGCGCTTAACTTAGAGCGTGATTCTGTCGGCGCGGTAGTACTTGGTGATTACCTAAAGCTGCAAGAAGGTCAAAAAGCCTATTGTACTGGTCGTATCCTTGAAGTACCAGTAGGTCCTGAGCTGCTAGGCCGTGTTGTTGACGCCTTGGGAAATCCTATTGATGGCAAAGGTCCTATCAATGCCAAAATGACCGACAAAGTCGAAAAAATCGCCCCAGGCGTTATCGACCGTCAATCAGTAGATCAGCCAGTAATGACCGGTTATAAAGCCGTTGATACCATGATTCCAATCGGTCGTGGTCAGCGTGAGCTTATCATTGGTGACCGTCAGACGGGTAAAACCGCGATGGCTATCGATGCGATCATCGCCCAGAAATCATCTGGCATTAAGTGTGTATATGTAGCAATTGGTCAGAAACGTTCTACCATCGCTAACGTGGTACGCAAACTTGAGCAAACTGGCGCACTTGAATACACCACAGTTGTGGTTGCTTCAGCGTCAGAGCCAGCAGCACTACAGTATATCGCACCGTACTCAGGTTGTACGATGGGTGAATACTTCCGTGACCGCGGCGAAGATGCACTGATTGTATTTGATGACTTGTCAAAACAAGCCGTTGCTTATCGTCAAATTTCACTACTATTACGTCGTCCACCAGGCCGTGAAGCGTATCCAGGGGATGTATTCTACTTACACTCACGTTTACTTGAGCGTGCATCACGTGTAAACGCTGAATATGTAGAAAAATTCACCAATGGTGAAGTAGTTGGTAAAACTGGTTCATTAACCGCGCTACCAATCATTGAGACCCAAGCCGGTGACGTATCAGCATTCGTACCGACCAACGTGATTTCAATCACTGATGGTCAGATTTTCTTAGAGTCAAGCTTATTTAACTCAGGTATCCGTCCAGCAGTCAACGCTGGTATCTCGGTATCGCGTGTTGGTGGTGCAGCTCAGACTAAGATCATTAAGAAACTCTCTGGTGGTATTCGTACTGCTCTAGCTCAGTATCGTGAATTGGCGGCATTCGCTCAGTTTGCCTCAGACCTTGATGATGCGACTCGCGAACAGCTTGACCATGGTGAGCGTGTGACTGAACTGATGAAACAGAAACAGTATCAGCCGATGTCTATCGCTGAACAGTCTGCGGTTATCTATGCGTCAAACGAAGGGTTCTTATCAGATGTTCCTGTTAATAAAATAGGTTCTTTTGAAGAAGCTTACTTACGCTATATGCATGATGAGCAAAGCGAGCTGATGAAAGAAATTGATGACACTGCAAAATATAATGATGATATTGCAGGTCGTTTAAAGTCAGCAGTCGAGACCTTTAAACAAAATCACAGTTACTAATTTACTAACGATTAAGTTAGTAAATACTCAGTTAACGGGTTAAGCCTGATTGGTTATGGCTGTTGTTTATAGCTAATAAAGTGGCGCGCTGTCTAATAAGTTTTTTATTTAGATAGCAGCGCCACTATTCTAACCGTTGACGGCATTACATCGCGTCATGCACAAGATATAAAGTATTATTTTTTAGATTAATGTTATATATTAAATAATTGTCGCATGCGCCAATGCTTTTTAACCCTCTTATATTGGAATCATTATGGCAAGCTTAAAAGAGATACGTGCCAAAGTCACCAGTATTAAAAGCACCCAAAAAATTACTCGTGCGATGCAAATGGTAGCGGCAAGTAAAATGCGCCGTGCCCAAGAGCGCATGGAAGTGGGTCGCCCGTATGCTGATAGTATGCGCCGGGTTATTTCACATTTGGTGCATGCCTCATCAGACTACAAACATCCGTATATGGTCTCGCGTCCAGTCAACAAAGTTGGCTATATTGTTATTAGCTCTGATCGCGGTTTGGCGGGTGGTTTGAATATTAACTTATTCAAAGCATTGATGAAAAATATCCAGCAATATCAAGACCAGTCTGTACAAGCCGAGTTTGCGGTTATTGGTGCTAAAGGCGTCAGTTTCTTCAAAAACTTTGGTGGCAAAGTCACCTCAGCGGTAACCGATTATGGCGACAAACCAACGTTTGAGCAATTAAACGCCCCCGTTCAGGCCATGCTTGAAGACTATAGCAACGGTAATTTAGACCGTATCTATGTGGTATATAACCAGTTCGTTAATGCCATGACTCAAAAGCCAACCGTCAATCAACTGGTACCTTTACCAGAGGAAGCGCTTAGCGAAGAAGAGAGCGGCATACAGACAGAACTTAGCTGGGATTATATCTACGAGCCTGATATCAAGACGTTGATTGATGAGTTGCTTGGTCGTTATATTGAGTCGATTGTCTATCAAGCGGTAATGGAAAACATCGCCTCTGAGCAGTCCTCACGTATGGTTGCCATGAAAGCGGCGACAGATAATGCTGGTGACCTAATTAACGATTTACAGTTGGTTTATAACAAGCTGCGTCAAGCGGCGATTACCCGAGAAATATCGGAAATCGTTGGCGGTGCTGCTGCTGTTTCATAGTTGAAACCCTTTATAAAACACACTATATACAGAATTTCCAGGAGAACGCAATGAGTAGCGGTCGTATTGTACAGATTATTGGCGCGGTTCTTGACGTTGAGTTCAACCGTAACGAAGTCCCTCAAATTTATGATGCTTTAGAAGTAGACGGTACTGCAACCACCCTAGAAGTACAGCAACAACTAGGCGATGGTATCGTGCGTACTATTGCGATGGGCTCAACCGAAGGCCTAAAGCGTAACCTTCCAGTGACTAATACTGGTGGCCCAATTTCTGTGCCAGTAGGCGTTGGTACACTTGGTCGTATCATGGATGTTCTTGGTCGTCCTATCGATGAAGAAGGTCCAGTAGTCGCAGACGAAAAATGGTCTATTCACCGTGAAGCGCCAAGCTATGCGGAACAGTCTAACAGCACTGAATTGCTAGAAACTGGTATTAAAGTTATTGATCTACTTTGCCCGTTTGCAAAAGGTGGTAAAGTTGGTCTGTTTGGTGGTGCTGGTGTTGGTAAAACCGTTAATATCATGGAGTTAATTAACAACATCGCCCTGAAACACGAAGGCTTGTCTGTGTTTGCGGGTGTTGGTGAGCGTACGCGTGAAGGCAATGATTTCTATCACGAAATGCAAGACGCTGGTGTTGTTGATACTGATGACTTTACTAAGTCTAAAGTGGCGATGATTTATGGTCAGATGAATGAGCCACCGGGTAACCGTCTACGTGTTGCTCTGTCTGGTTTGACCATGGCTGAGTACTTCCGTGATACCAAAGATCCTGCTACTGGCAAAGGTCGTGACGTTTTGTTCTTCGTTGATAATATCTATCGTTATACGCTTGCCGGTACTGAAGTATCAGCATTGCTAGGCCGTATGCCATCAGCGGTTGGTTATCAGCCAACACTTGCTGAAGAAATGGGTCAGCTACAAGAGCGTATTACCTCAACGCAATCAGGTTCGATTACCTCAATACAAGCGGTATATGTACCTGCGGATGACTTGACCGATCCATCACCTGCAACGACGTTTGCTCACTTGGATGCAACCGTGGTACTGAACCGTGATATTGCCTCACAAGGTATTTATCCTGCGGTTGATCCACTTGACTCAACGTCACGTCAGCTAGACCCACAAGTCATTAGCGAAGAGCATTATAGTGTTGCTCGCGGCGTGCAAGAAGTATTGCAGAGCTATAAAGAGCTTAAAGACATTATCGCTATTTTGGGTATGGATGAGCTATCGGAAGAAGATAAACTAACCGTTTATCGTGCGCGTAAAATTCAGCGCTTCTTATCACAGCCGTTCCACGTTGCTGAAATCTTTACTGGCGCGCCTGGTAAATATGTCGCACTACGCGATACCATTGCTGGCTTTAAAGCAATCATCGCTGGTGAGTACGATGATCTACCAGAGCAAGCATTCTATATGGCTGGCGGCATCGATGAAGTAGTCGCTAACGCTGAAAAAATGAAGTCTTCTGCAGCGTAAGTTGTATTAGTATTCGCTAACGGGTAGGTATAATATAAACCTTATATCTACTCCTCAGTAACGCATCGCAGTTTTTACTGTTTTTTGATTGCGCTTTGATGGTAAGGAATTAAGTATGGCAACGTTACAATGTCGCGTCGTAAGTGCTCGTGAAGAGTTGTATTCAGGCGAAATTAGCATGTTAATAGCTACTGGTACCGAAGGCGAGATTGGTGTATTGCCAGGTCATACACCGCTTATTACCTTGCTAAAACCAGGCGCAATGCGAGTGCAAATGCCAAACGGCGAAGAAGAAGTCATTTATGTATCAGGCGGTGTATTAGAAGTACAACCAAAAATGGTGACAGTATTGGCTGATACTGCCATGCGCGCGCACAATCTTGACGAAAGTAAAATCGTTGAAGCACGCAAAAAAGCCGAGCAAATGTTGGTCAACCAATCTGATACCGTGCAAACGAATGCGGCTTTGGCCTCATTGGCAGAGTCAGTGGGACAGCTACAAACTATTCGTAAGTACCAAAACCGCGCTTAATTTATTATATATAACGTCAGGCAGTACTCTTACTCCAGCGTTGTTTATAATTATAAAAGACAGTCCATCATGGGCTGTTTTTTTATATCTGCTATTTAATACTATAGTCAGTGAGAAGTAATATCGCTACATCACGTACTGCAAGTACCGTTTTTTCTTGCTTGCTGTGCCTACGCAGACGGAGGCTGCAAAAAACTATACCCGCAGTATCGTAGCGTTTTTAAAGTATTTTAACTATATATTGCTTTTATGGTGAATAATACCGTAAGCAATTAATATTAGGTGATTGCCACAATGCCACTAGCGACAATGCCGATATATGGTTATATTAGATATGTTACTATCGGAAATATCGAATGATAATTAAACTTAATGTTGCTATATAAGCGACTAAAAAGGGTTGTTTTTGCCCATTAAGATAGTGGACGAAAAACAGTTTTTATTATCACCCTGCTATTTGCTTAAAAAGCATAATTTTTGGACGTAAACTAAAGTTTTAATGGGTGTAGTTTATAGGTTTTGTTAACGACTATAAGCTATAGTATAGGAAGCCGTAGGTTTAATAGTATACTGTGCTACCAAGTTTGTAACAGCTATACAAACCACAATTGTGCCACTTTATGGTGCTATTAATTTTACCGCTCTTACTTTTACTGCTTTTAAATGAGATGTATTAGAGGATATAACAATGACAACGAATGAAGAAGACAATACTCCGCGAATCTTAATTGTTGAGGATGATGAGCGTTTGGCCATGTTGACTCAAGATTACTTAGTCAAAAATGGTTTAGAAGTCGCCATTGAAACGGATGGCAATCGTGCTATTCGCCGTATCGTCAATGAACAACCAGATATGGTCGTACTGGATGTCATGCTTCCTGGTAGCGATGGTCTTACGGTTTGCCGTGAAGTTCGCCCGCATTACCAAAACCCTATTTTGATGCTGACGGCGCGCACAGAAGATATGGATCAGGTATTAGGTCTTGAAATGGGTGCTGATGATTATGTCGCCAAGCCTGCTCAGCCGCGTGTATTGCTTGCACGTATCCGTGCGTTATTACGCCGCTCAGAAAATGCGCCATCAGAAGATGTGCCACAGCGCTTAGAATTTGGCGAATTGGTCATCGATAATGGTGGTCGTTCAGTTAACCTAGGTGAGGAGCTAGTCGACTTTACCAGTGCTGAATATGATTTGTTGTGGTTACTGGCGTCTAACGCTGGTCGTATCTTATCGCGTGAAGACATCTTTGAGCGTCTACGTGGTATCGAATATGATGGTCAAGATCGCTCGATTGACGTGCGTATCTCACGTATTCGTCCTAAAATTGGTGATGACCCAGAGAATCCAAAACGTATTAAAACTGTACGTAGCAAAGGCTATCTCTTTGTCAAAGAAGGCAATTAATCCCAGAATTTTAATAGAATCTTGAGCATTTATCATTATTTAATCAAAAACCAGCAAATATGCTGGTTTTTTTGTGGCAAAGTTTTAATTTTTGAACTTAAATGTAGTGTTATGTGGTTTAATTAAGCAATTATTATGGCTCTGATTAAATAGCTATGATGTGGGTGCGCTTTTGATGCACCGTACCTCAGCTAAAATATATAAGTCAGGGTTCATCCATACTCAATAATGTTCGATATCACTTATAATGCAGCGCTTATATACTGAATGATATCAGCAGTTTTTATTCATTAAGTTGGTCACGGCACGTATGTCATTAGTCTCTTCTTTAAAACACAGTATCTTTGTTCGTATTTATGCGGGACTACTCATAGTCTGCTTATGCGTGGCGTTATTTGCCCAACTATTGATGGAAACGATCAATAAAGAACGCGTGCAATCTTACCGTGAAAGCATGGCAACAGGCGCTTTTCACATAGTGAGTGAAGGTCTGGCTCACCAAGAAACGGCATCGCAGCGTGAATATTGGTTATCGGATGCTAGTAGTTTATTTGGCACGACTTTTAGTGTTTTACCGATTGATAAGGTGGATTTTAATGCCAGCGAATTGCGTCGTTTTGAGGGTGGTAAAACTGTCGTCCGTTATGTCAGCCAACCTATTTATGCCGATGTTTACTATCGGTTACCAGACAATAAAAATGTCTTAACCGCACGTATCTCACAAGTTACCGAGCAGCAAGTGCGGGCCATCGCTGTGTTTTTGTTAGATGATCTCTCTTATCATGTCACCTTATCTGATAAGCGTAGCCGTTTGGCTGAGTTAGAAGACAAGTTTACCTTTCCGTTAGAGTTCAAAGCCGTCAATACACTTGATTTAGATTCAGATCAAATGGCACGCTTACGCCGTGATGAAGTCGTCATCTCATTGCAAGATACCAATAGTAGCAAAAGCAATTCGGCTATCAGGGTAGTGGTGCCATCTGAGATTAATGACATGGCAATTTTGATTGGTCCAGTGCCGTTATTTAACTACTTCCCCCTTAATCTGATTATTAGTATGATTCTTATCAGTATGTTCTTGATCAGCTTAGGGGTTTATGCGCTGATTTTTCCACTTGAGCGTAAATTGCAGTTGATCCAAGTTGGTGTCAATGAAGTTAGTAAAGGCAACCTTGATAGTAAAGTACAGGTCATTGGCCAAGATGAGATTGCTCGGTTATCAGCGACATTTAATGCGATGACTTCGCATATCAAGCGCTTGATTGAGTCGCAGCGCGAATTGACACGCGCGGTATCACACGAATTGCGTACGCCCGTTGCGCGTATTCGTTTTGCCGTAGATATGCTGGCTGATACCGATGATGAAGATTCTCGCTTTATGCAGCGCGACTATATCGACGAAGATATTGAATCGCTTAATGGTTTGATTGATGAAATTCTAACCTATGCAAAACTTGAAGAAGGCTCGCCAAAGCTTGATCTTGAGCCAGTCAACTTAAAAGAGTTGATCGAGCAAATCGTCCGCGAAACCAAGGCGCTGGGTAAAGATATTGATATCGTCGGTAAATTACCGAGTGCTAAAGTTACCGCTATCGCCGATCGGCGCTATTTACATCGTGTGATCCAAAACCTTGCCGGTAATGCGTTACGCTACGCTGAAACCACCATCATCATTAGTGGCGGCGTTAAAAAAGGCAATGCTTTTGTCAGCGTGGAAGACGATGGTCATGGTATTCCAGAGGAAGATCGTGAAAAAGTGTTTATTCCGTTCTCACGCTTAGATGACAGTCGTACACGAGCATCTGGCGGCTATGGTTTAGGTTTGTCTATCGTGTCGCGGATTGCTTTTTGGTTTAATGGTAGTATGAAGGTGGACGAGAGCCGAACGCTTGGTGGTGCTAGATTTGTCATGACTTGGCCCATCAAGCCTCTGACACAAATTCTTGCTGCTGATGAATTGACCCAAGAAAAAAGCGAGCGCGATTTTGACGGTAAATAACTCAATGGTATAAACATACCGCTATGTTTTAGAATTGTTCATTTTCAGAGCATGTCATTAATTAGCGCATTTATACATTTAGTGGTCTTAAAATATAGGAGAGCAAGGGATGCCGTATTTATTTGGTGGTTTGGTGGTTTTGAATGCGATAACGTTGGGCTATTATTTATTTTTGCAGCAGCCATCGACGACGCAAACCTTAAAGGCCGCAAAAGACGACATTACTCAACCATTAACGTTTGCTAATAGTGCTAAGTATATCCCGCCTATTATTGGGAATAGAGAATAGGATCTGTTGCACATTCAATATTAGGACACGCCCTAGAACGACTGGTAGCTAGAGCCATTCGACACCCCTTGAGCGATTTTTCATATTATTCAGGCTTATCCAGTCCAGTATCGTTAGAATCAGAGATATCTTCTGTTTGGGCTGCCACGGTTTTATCTCCAGCAACTTTGGAAAGTAGGGGAATACGCACGCATACTTGTAGACCACCGTCAGGATGATTGATGGCCTCGACCGTACCATGATGCAACCGTGCGATACGATCGACAATCGCTAGACCTAAGCCGCTGCCTTGGGTGGTACGCGCTGTCTCGCCACGTTCAAAGGGCTGCATAATACGCTCTAAGTGGTCATCTGCCACGCCATCACCACAGTCCCGTACGCATATCATTAATTGTTCTTGTGCTTCTTTGTTGACCACGCTTTCACTAATCACATCGCTATCTTCCTCCTCAACAGTTTCTATAAATGTCGGCACCACAGTTGCTGACAGATAAATAGGCGGCTTGCCGTAACGCTTGGCATTATTGACCAGATTGATAACAAGGCGTTTAATAGACATGGGACGGACAGGCACGACCTTGTCACACTCTGATTGGTAAATGAACGCCATCGGTGCAAACTGCACCATAATTTCATTAAAGATGGTGTCTAAATTGGTGAGACTGACTGGCTCATCAGAACCGTCTTTCATAAATGAAATAAACTGCTCCAGAATGGCATCCATATCCTCAATATCGTAAATAAGCCCTTCACGAAAAAAGTCATCTGGCAGCATCTCAGCCGTCAAACGCATGCGAGTTAGCGGTGTGCGCAAATCGTGTGAGATACCCGCAAGCATAATCGTACGTTCTTTTTGTGCTTGATTTAAAGTGGTGAATAGGCGATTGAATGCCATATTTACCTGGCGTATCTCAGTGGGTCCTTTTTGTGTTGGTAATGTAGTGGCGTGACCGAGGCGAATATAATTGGTCGCTGCGCGCTGTAAATAACGCAATGGGCGATTTAATTGTCGAGCCAATAAAATGATGGTCAATAGCGTTAGAATGGGTAATCCAATTAAAAACAATATCAATAGAGTCGGACTGTACTGGGAATAATAAACCACTGGTTCGCGAATCCAAAAGCTGTCATCACGACTATCCTGTACCCAAAGCTGTGGGGTCGGTTTAAACTTAAAATATACCTCAACCGGTCGCCCCAACTGCGCGCCGATTTCACGCTGCAACACATCAGTAAAAACACCGACAAAGGCTTTGTCTGAAACCTCTGGAAAATCACTCGGATTATCTACTACTACCACATGAGAGTGCTGGTAAATCCACTGACGCACCTCAGGATGATCTTGCCAATCTTTATTGACGCTATTCATTAGCCGTAACTCACTGGTCAAATAACGCGCATGACTCTTCAGCTCTGGTAAATACAGGCTACGCCAAAAAAATAAAATCGATAAGCTAACACTGATGATGACAATAAAAGCCACCATCAAGGTTGTAAGCCAAGTATTGGAATAAGAGCGTGGTAGCCAACCTTTACGACGTGATTTTGGCTTGGGGTTTGGAGTGGTCATATAAATCCAAGGTGTTGAAGGTTAGATTTTATTAGGTCTAGAGCGTGTTGAACATATTTGCTTAAAGCATTAATTTATCCTACAGAGTAGCATAATCAAAGGCTGACACTGTGGGCTTTGATTAAATAAGTTGTCCATGATGAACTCTTAAATGCATATTAAATCAGACTTCGTTAGCCGTATATTTTAGTAAGGTAGTCAGATGAAAAGACCAAATTATGGGTTAAAGATAAGCGCTCATTATCAAATATGTTTTACATCGACTGGCATTTAAGCTATTGTTAATAAATAATTAAATAAGCACAGTTTATGTTTTCAATAAAATAAGACTGTGATATAATTATGCCCTTTTTGGTATACCTGCGAAAGAGAGAATTCACATGGTTGTTATTCGTTTAGCACGGGGCGGTGCCAAGAAACGCCCATTTTATCAAGTAGTTGTTGCTGATCAACGCCGCGCGCGTGACGGTCGCTACATTGAAAACATCGGCTTTTTTAACCCACTCGCTAAAGAGTCTGAAGAAGCAGTACGCCTAAACATAGAAGCGTACAATGCGTGGATCGAAAAAGGTGCACAACCTTCAGATCGCGTTGCTTCATTAGTAAAAGCTTACAACAAGTCTGCTGCTCAAACTGAAGCCACTGCTTAAGTTTTTGTTGCTGGATACTGATAGCATTTTTTGCGCCAATCAGTAGGCTTTAGAACACATAGCGTAACTGGTCTGACCAGGGTGCGCCATTAACTGTTTATCGCATTTTGAATGCGTTTATCGCTTTTCATTGAAATGTATTTATCATTGCTGTTTTAATCATTGCTAGGTTAGCCGTTATGTCCTCTGTTCCAAACGCTAGTAGCCTTATGAAAATCGGTCAGCTTAAGAAGCCTTATGGCATTAAAGGTTGGCTTTGGGTTTTTAGTGATACAGATGATCGTACGGCAATATTTGGCATGCAGCCGTGGTGGATGAAAACGGCCACTGGTATGAAACCTTTGACTGTTAAGGCTTGGCGTGAGCAAGGAACAGGAATTGTGGCTCAGTTTGAGCAAGTTCCTGATCGTAATGTTGCTGAGACCATGAACGGGGTTACCGTTTGGGTTGAGCAAGACGTCTTACCTGAAACAGCTGAAGATGAGTATTATTGGTCGGATTTGGTCAGCTTACGCGTGATAAATGAGCAGACTGAATATCTAGGCACTATCACTGAAATGTTTGAGACCGGTGCCCATGACATCATGCGCGTAACGGCAAACTCAGACAGTTTGGACAATGAAGAGCGCCTGATTCCATGGCACAAGCAAACCGTGATTGAAGTCGATATGACTGAAAAAACAGTGCTTGTGGCATGGCCAAGTGATTATTAATAAAGCCTTTCATTTAGTGATACGGCCTTTAGTCCTATCGCTAAGCGCGTTTGATAATTACCCCGATTTATTCAGCCATTATTAGCCACTGTGCAAGTAGACATCAGATGTATTTTTCTGTCATTAGTATTTTTCCTGAGATGTTTGCGACGATCCGTGAGTTTGGTATCACGGGACGGGCAGTCACTCAGAAACAAGTGACGATTGAATGCATTAATCCACGTGATTATACCACTGATAACTATCGCCGTATTGATGAGCGCCCGTATGGTGGCGGTCCTGGGATGGTGATGATGGCCGAGCCATTATCAAAAGCTATCGAGGATGCGCGCCTGCGAGCCAGTCAGCATGGCTGCCGTGTCGACAGTGAGCATTGTCCGGTGATTTATATGTCGCCACAAGGGCAAACACTCAGCGAAAGTAGCGTAGTCAATATGGCTGAGTATGACGGCATGATTTTATTATGTGGTCGTTACGAAGGCATTGACGAGCGCTTATTGTCGCAATATGTTGATATGGAAGTGTCACTGGGTGATTATGTATTGACTGGTGGCGAGCTACCAGCCATGGTGCTGATGGATAGTGTAATACGTCGTCTGCCTGATATTATGGGTGATGACAAGTCAGCTGAGCAAGACTCGTTCGTCGATGGTTTGCTTGATTGTCCACATTATACTAAGCCGCATGAGTTTGCGGGTATGGCAGTACCTGAAGTACTACTCTCAGGTCACCATGCCAATATCGCTAAGTGGCGCTTTAGCCAGCAAGTCAGTCGCACGCAAACGCGTCGTCCAGACCTATGGCAAGCGTTTACCCCAACGGTAGAGCAAGCAAAATGGTTAAAAGCATTGGCAAAAGCAGATAAAAAGTAGAGGGTTAATACCTGACTTTATCTTCATTAAGCGAGATAAACAGTTAAGAAATAAAATTTTGAGCAACAATAAAACGAGTCATCGCATTATGGCCGTTGGTTATAACCCATTTACGTTGTGTCTCACTATAAAGAGATATGATTAATTATTACAAACAGGTGATATGCGTTAAGCCTCTATTATCTAATGTGAGGAGATAACTCTCATGAGCAACAAGCATCCATTGGTTCAGGTCATCGAAAACGCTCAATTACTTGAGCGCCCAAGCTTTGCACCCGGCGATACCGTTGTGGTACAAGTAAAAGTACGTGAAGGTGAGCGTGAGCGTTTACAGGCTTTTGAAGGCGTTGTAATTGCTAAGCGTAACCGCGGTATAAACTCAGCGTTTACCGTACGTAAAATCTCAAGTGGCGTTGGTGTTGAGCGCGCATTCCAACTGCATTCACCAATTATCGATAGCATTCAGGTGAAACGCCGCGGTGCAGTTCGTCGTGCGAAACTATACTACTTACGTGAGCGCTCTGGTAAATCAGCACGTATCCGCGAAAAGTTGGTTGCTCGTGCTCCTAAAGCTGCTCAGGCAAAAACTGACGCTTAGACTGTATCGAGTATCTGACTTTAAGCATTGTGCTTAAAATTGCTACCATGGTTAAGTTGTTTATTGTGCAGCTTAGCGATGAAGCAATAATAGATACAAGCCCTTATTCATAGGTTTATTTATAAATAAGCGGGCCATACCAAAAAGACAAAACCCCAATCTATGCGAAGGCTAGGTTGGGGTTTTTGTATCTGTAGCGATAAGTCCAAGATCTAAGTCTATAAAATCTAAGTCTATAAAATCTAAGTCTAAAAGATTAAATCTAAGCATCGACATTATCGATACGGTTAGTTTGATCCTTAGATTTACTGTACTTACGCAGTCGAATATAGAGCGTTTTGGTGACGGTGGCGATGGTTTTTTGCTGATCATCAACGATATCCACTTGGTATTCACGAAATACCGGTTCACCTTCTTTTGCCAGCTTCTGAATAGTAGTGACTTCATTATTAGGGATTTTCATTCGTGCAGTGACTTTGCTATTACCGGGCGCAACAAACTCGATATGCGAGCTTTTGTCCCAGACCACGTAACTGCTGCCCAATTGGTGCATGAGCATCAACATATAAAACGGGTCAACCATCGAATATAAGCTACCACCAAACTGCGTACCGACGATGTTTTTGTTCATAGGGTTCAGCCCCATGCTGACCACGCATAGACCTTGATCAAGGTTGATATAATCAATTTTTATACCAGCACCGATATATGGCGCATAGGTATTGATACGTAGTTTAAGTAAATGCGGTGTCAACAACGGCATAATACTTTGTTTGGCCCTGCGTTTTAGCGTCTCAAAATTGCTGGGTAGTACACTCATAAATTTGTCCTATTACTTTTTTAGACTTTTTTAATGATAGCGATTAAGTTTTTTGGTTGGTTAAGGCTAAATATCATAAGTAAAAAACATCAAGTGCGCTAGACTTAAAGCGTAACCAGCGCTGATGTAACGAAAGTCTGAATATGGGTTACTGCTATTAATCACAGCTCCCAAGTTTACTGGGTTACCGCTAATGACTCGTCTATTAAGGGTAAACATTACTGCCACCTATTTTGCGGTCAGTTTATTGAAAAAAGCGTGAATTCAGTTTCGATAAATTATAAATGCAAACTTTAAGTTATTGATTATAACAATACGTATAGTATCTTTACATGGTTATATGCTCGCATTCCAAGGATTCATGGCATACAATAGCCTGAAATTTGTGGTGACGCTTTATTTTATAAGGCGCCAAATCACGTTATTGTTAGTCAACCGAAGCCTCAGCCGACACAAGGAAATGTGATGAGTAATACTCAGATCCCTTCTTCAGGGTCTAATCAGCAACCATCAAATCCAGCCACTGACGACAGCGAGCAATTGGGTAGTTATCTCGATTTACATAAGCCAAGCTCAAGCTTTGATAGTCGTGACGCCTATCTAAATCATGAACTACAAATCATGAAACCAAAGCGCTGGCGTGCCAATTTACCTTTCCGTGATTATCGTTTTGAGTATGAAGATGCGATTCCAGCGATGGCAGCGACCATTGGTAAAGTCGTGATGGTGGGCGCCATCGCTGCTACCTTTGCAGGGCCGCTTGGTTTGGGTGATGCCTTTGTCCTAGAAAACGTTCGTTATGAGCTGTTAATCGTGGCGTTTTTTGCCATCTTATTTTCAGGCTTTTTACTCCCTACTGCCAACCTTGCTGGTACTCATGGACCTTTAATCCCGTTGATTCCTATTGTGGTGGCCGCTGGTGGTCACCCGATGGCGTTTGGCTTACTGATTGGTGCCTTTGGTTTATTACTAGCGATTAGTAAAGGGGGCAGTCTGCTGGCAAACTTGACCAGTAAAGGCGTGTGCGGTGGTTTACTGCTGTATCTGGGCTTTATTGGTACCACATCGCAGGTGAAAAACCTGTTTGCTTGGGCAGAAGGCATCGGTATGACCCATATCGCCTTTGTGGTTATTTTACTCACTATCGTACTGTATGCGGTGTTGGAAAACTTCCAAAAGCGTTGGTTGGCCGTTCCGCTCAGCTGTTTATTAGGTGGTGGCGTCGCTTTTGCCATGGGTGCGCCATTTTCGTTTGAAACCGCGCCAGGTCTACCGAACATGAATCCGATGTATTGGTGGGGTGAAAACACCGGTTGGATGCTAGGGTTGCCCACTGTTGAGAGCTTTATCGTGGTGTTACCATTTGCCGTCTTGGCCGTTGCCATGTGGTCGCCAGACTTTTTGGGTCATCAGGTCTTCCAAAAAATCAGCTATCCGCAACGCACTGAAAAGGTTTTGATGGATATTGATGATACGATGACTAGTGCCTCGATTCGTCAGGTAGCAGGCTCGGTACTCGGTGGCGCAAACTTTGCTTCTTCGTGGGGCACTTACATTGTGCCAGCAGCGATTGCCAAGCGTCCGATCCCAGCCGGTGCAGTTTTAACCGGTATTTTCTGTATTATTGCTGGCGTTTGGGGTTATCCCATGGACTTAGCGATTTGGGAGCCGGTCATGTGCGTGGCGCTCATTGTTGGGGTCTTTATTCCATTGCTTGAAGCAGGGATGGAGATGACACGTGAAGGCAAAACCACCCAATCCGCTGCCATTGTCGTCTTTGCTTCAGCGTTGGTTAATCCAGCCTTTGGTTGGTCAATTACCCTTGTGCTCGATAATTTAGGTTTAATTGGTTCTAAAGAACGTAGTGCCAATTTGACCAAAATGAGTCGCTGGATTATTCCCGTGATTACTTTTGTAGTCTTAACAGGCGTGATGGCCCTTGTCGGTATGTTGCCAGGTATTCCAGCATTAATGTCGAATTTCCGTCATTAGTCTTGCATGGATTTACTACTGAAAAAAACCAGCCTCGTGCTGGTTTTTTTGCGCCTGTTGTTCAACGCGCGGTTGCTCAATCAATGGCTGGCTTGCAAAATGGCTTTAGTCGCCCCATTAATATAGTCAGTGAGAAGTAATATCGCTACATCACGTACTGCAGGTACCGTTTTTTCTTGTTTGCTGTGCCTACGCAGACAGAGGCTGCAAAAAAACTATACCCGCAGTATCGTAGCGTTTTTAAAGTCTTAGATTAACACATGAAGTGCAATATCAAATGCGAGGTGAAAAAAAGACCTAGATGCGCTAGCATCAAAGTTTTTATCCACCGACCAAAGTGAGATTGCAACCATGAACTATACACATCTAAGCCTAGGTGAACGATACCAGATTTATGCCCTTAAAGGGGCAAAACATAGTATTAAATTTATAG
>NZ_RRYX01000060.1:0-17633 GCF_014861375.1 Psychrobacter sp. FME5
TTCTCTTTGTTGTGGTAAACAAGAGTGTAAGGCGTTGCTTATTTTTTTCAACTATTTCCCAATTCTATACAGCCCCTAAAATTTTTGTTTTCTATAAATGTTTATTTGAGCACTATAAAACCAGCGCTAATAAACAATGGAGACAGTGTGCCAGTTTTTTTATTGCGCGCCTAGTCATGATTTGCAATGATTACTACGCCTGACATACAGGCTTGTAACCAGTGCCGTTACACAGTATATGATGTTCTATGAGTGGTACAACGAGTATCAAAGGCAGGCATCAAAAAGCCCCTACTACCAAACGGTAATAAGGGCTTTTTAGTCATCCAGTTATTTTATTCAAAAAGAATAAAATAAGGTAGATGGGCAATTATGCGTTTTCAACCATCACATAACGACGGTTAAATTTGCCTTTGGTTGCAAACTTCACTACACCGTCATTCAGTGCAAATAAAGTATGGTCACGACCCATGCCAACGCCTTCGCCTGCGTGGAATTCTGTACCACGTTGACGAACGATGATGTTACCGGCAACGATGGTTTGACCACCAAAGATTTTTACGCCGAGCATTTTTGGGTTTGAATCACGACCGTTACGAGTCGAACCTGCAGCTTTTTTATGTGCCATGAGAAAATCTCCTTGTTAATGTGACTTATCGCTAATGCGACAACTCTTAAGCATTTAGTGCGCTGTTTAGCGATTATCGCTAAATGGGTAATTAGGCATTAATGGCTTTGATTTTTAACAAGGTGTACCATTGGCGGTGACCTTGTTCTTTGTGATAATGCTTACGACGGTTGTGTTTGATGATACGGATTTTTTCGCCGCGACCATGTTCAACCACTTCAACTTCTACGCTAGCACCATCAACGACAGGCTGACCGATTTTGACAGTTTCACCGTCAACAACCATCAACACGTCTTCAAATTTGATTGTTTCGCCTTTTTCTGCTTTTAGTAGTTCAACTTTTAAAAGCTCATCGACGACTACACGGTGCTGTTTACCACCAGTTTTAATTACTGCGTACATTGTATGACTCCGTTTAACCCGTGTGCCGTGGCTGATATCATACCAGCGCTTTTGCGACGAACACGACAGGGAAAAATTAAAGGCAAGATTTTACGGCTTTTTGCTTATAAAAGCAAGCCGTTCATCTCACTCGTTTGGCGTATTTTTGTAAGGTGGTTTCATTAACAGTCATTATTTTATTGCTATCTATGTCGTTGATTTTGAAGCTATCAAAGAGGGTATTTAATACCAAAATATCTAGAGCCCTTACAACGGATAATGACCTAAGCCCAACTGCGGTTATTATAACTTATATAATCAGTTACTTACAGTCTTTTATCAACCCATTCTGTACCTGAAAAACCATTAAGTAAACGAGTATTCATATCATCCAATATCAGGGCATTTTTATCATGGCTATTTCTTCTTTATCTCAGATAAGGATCAATAAAAAGAAAACCGTGCGGCTTTTGACAGGCTCCAATCAACAATTTAACCATCAATTTAACCACATAGCTATGCTATCATAAGAAAAAATCAGGCCTTACCTATATTTTATAACGCCAAGGCTGTAAAAAAATTCTCTATTCTTATTAATATGACTATCTATTATGACCAGCACTCCTTTAAGCAATACCCCAGCCGCACCTAATTCAACACCTGACTATGCTGAAATCCAAAATATCGTAACAGATGATTTTGAGATTATGGACAAGCAAGTATTCGGTAGCCTAAATTCAAAAGTGCAGCTAGTGATGAGCGTGTCACAACACGTGATCAATGCGGGTGGCAAGCGTATGCGTCCTTTGATTACCTTGTTATGTGCACGCATGTTTGACGACAATCCATCAGAAAAAGCCATGCATTTGGCAGCGATTACTGAGATGTTGCACACAGCAACCCTGGTTCATGATGATGTGATTGATGAATCAGGTCAGCGCCGTGGCAAGCCAACAGCCAATGCCACTTGGGACAATGCCACAGCGGTATTGGTCGGTGACTATCTGATTGCCCGCGCCTTTAATCTACTAGTTGGTTTCCAAAGCTTGCCATTATTGCAGGTATTCTCAGACGGTACTTGCGATATTGCAGAAGGTGAAGTATTGCAGCTGCAACATCAGCACAACCCTGCCGCGACTGAAAATGACTATTTACGCATTATCGATGGCAAAACCTCTCGCTTATTTATGATGGCGACCCAAGGGGCCGCTATCTTGCAGAATAAAACCGAGCACTTACAAGCATTAGCAGATTTTGGTCAGCATTTTGGTAATGCATTCCAGATTGTTGATGACGTACTTGATTACAGTGGTGACAGTGAATTGATGGGTAAAAACCTAGGCGATGATTTGGCAGAAGGCAAGCCGACGCTACCCACCATCAAAGCGCTAGAGTTATTGAAAGAGAGCGATACAAAAGGATATGAAAAACTGCGTCTCGCGGTACAGACGGGTAAAACCGAAAATACTGAGCAGCTGATCGAACTGGTACGCGGCTCAGGCTCATTAGACTACTGTAAACAGCGCGCTTTAGAAGAAACTAAATTGGCTCAGCAAGCACTTAGCACTTTACCTGATAACCGTTATCGTACTGGGTTATATCAGTTGACAGAACTTGCTAGCGCGCGTTTGCTATAGCGTCTCTGTCATTCTTAATAGCTATTTCTGTTATGAGATTAAATATTTCACTTTAGAGAGCACTTATGCCCCTTCATTTCAGCGGTCACATTTAGTGGTTGCTAAAATTGTTATTTTACTAACAACCCTGCTCTCTCATGACTTAATAGCCTTAATACCAATATGGCTTTAACGTTTTAACAAAAGCTTACAATTATTTATACTTGAGCATTTTCTAACTGTGTTTTAGCTGTTAATGAACAAGAGACTTGCTATAACAGCATTTTATTTATTCGTGAAAGGTAATATTACGGTTCTTTGCAATGAATCCTTTGCTTAACGACTTGACTGTGGGGTTACCCCTATAGTTTATAATTACTGGTTCAATTTATGATTCAATTTTGTAGCTTAGCTACGACTTTGATACCAAAGAGTCTCGCACCAGTACTTAATGTATATCGCTGTTAGATGTCCTAGTAACGATATTTTGCTAAAACAGTTGTATTGAAAGCTTTTTTAGCAAAAATAGTATGGTGTTTAGAGCAAAATTAATTTTTACATTCAATACACTAAAATTTATTGATAAACTTTTTATACTGCCATTATTTATTTTATATATACTGCCGAGGACATTGATGAAGCACTCTTATCTTGCGCTTGTAATAGCATCTGTACTATCTGGAGCTGTACTGGTTGGCTGTGACAAAAACGAGGACGCCGCTGGCGCTGAAGCCGCTCAGCAGCAGATGCCGCCTGCGGTTGTCAACGTCCAAACTGTCACCCTAGATACCGTACCCCAAGTACAGACTTTTTCTGGACGTACCGCCGCCTACCAAACTGCCGACGTCCGCCCACAGGTTAATGGCGTCATTGACGAAGTACTTTTCCGCGAGGGTGGTAATGTCAAAAAAGGTCAGCCACTTTATCGTATCAATACCGATAACTATGCTTCTTCGGTAACGAGTGGTCAAGCCGCTGTGCAACAATCACAAGCCAACTATCAGACAGCCATGGCAAATAATGCCAATGCAAAAGCCGAACTGGGCAGCCGTCAAGCATCATTGGCTCAAGCACAAAATGACTTACAACGTTTGCAAGGCTTGGTTAGTATC
Source organism: Psychrobacter sp. FME5 (assembly GCF_014861375.1). Taxonomy (NCBI): domain Bacteria; kingdom Pseudomonadati; phylum Pseudomonadota; class Gammaproteobacteria; order Moraxellales; family Moraxellaceae; genus Psychrobacter; species Psychrobacter sp. FME5. Next base: position 3,739 of record NZ_RRYX01000060.1, read on the forward strand.
GATGCCATCTCTAAACAGCAATACGAGCAAGCGCAAACGCAAGTACGTACAGCACAAGCCGCTGTACAAAGTGCTGCTGCCGCTGTTGGGCAAACACAAGCCGGTATCGAGAGTGCAAAAGCAGGTATCCAAACAGCAAAAGCAGGTTTGGACGCTAGCACCTTGGACCTTAACCGTACTATCGTACGCGCACCTCTCAGCGGGCGCTCTGACCGCTCTAGCGTTACTGCTGGTACGCTGGTCAGCGCTGGTCAACCCGATCCCTTAGTGACCATTTCACGCTTAGATCCTATTTATGTCGATATTAGTCAGTCATCATCTGATCTATTAAGACTACGCCAGCAGATTTCTGAAGGCAAAGCACAAGCCGGTATGAATAGCGTGGAGTTAGTGTTAGAAGATGGCAGTGTTTATCCAGTGCGCGGCAAACTGGCCTTATCAGAGGCAAAAGTCGATGAGTCTACAGGCGCCGTGACATTGCGTGCGGTATTCCCGAATAGCGACAACATTCTATTGCCAGGTATGTATGTCAGCGCACGCTTAACCCAAAGCGTCATCACCAATGCAGCTTTAATACCTCAAAGCGGGCTTATACGTACTCCTAAAGGTGATACGCAGGTATATGTCGTTGACAAAGATAATAAAATTCAAGTACGTCCGGTCACTATCAATGGCACATACGACGGAAAGTGGTTAGTTACTGATGGGCTGAAAAATGGTGAAAAAGTCGTTATTATTGGGGGTTCAAAAGTCAAACCTGAGCAAGAGGTGGTCGCTAAACCGTTAGAAAACCCGAACTCAGCACCGTCTAAACAAGGTGCACCTAATGCAAAAACACCTCAGCAAGCCGCAAAGAAAATGGATAAACCTGCTGATAAAGACCCTTCTGCCAAAAAACCAGCAGAAGACGCCGCTAACTAATTCCATTCAAAGATAGGAAGACCTAGGGATATACTATGTCACGTTTTTTTATTGATCGCCCTATTTTTGCATGGGTGATGGCTATTTTAGTCATGCTCATCGGGATAATATCGGTCATCAATCTACCGATTGAACAGTACCCACGTATTGCGCCGCCGACTATTTCGGTCAGCGCAAACTATCCTGGTGCGAACGCGCAAACTGTTGAAGACTCAGTTGTTCAGATTATTGAACAACGTATGAAAGGGCTTGATGGCTTGATGTACATGTCATCATCGAGCTCCTCAAATGGTGGGGCGTCAGTCACGCTTACCTTTGAGAATGGTACAGACCCTGATACCGCTCAGGTACAGGTACAGAATAAACTCCAAGCAGCAATGAGCTCGTTGCCAGAACAAGTACAGCGGCAAGGCGTCAACGTTAATAAATCCTCCAGCAGCTTTTTGATGGTGCAAGGGTTTATTTCTGAAAATGGCGAGATGGATAAGGCTGATATTGCCGATTACATTAACTCGAACGTCGTCGATCCGCTCAGTCGGGTTGAAGGTGTGGGTGAAGTTCAGGTATTCGGCTCATCTTATGCAATGCGCATTTGGCTAGATCCTGCCCGCTTACGCAGCTATAACATGGTGCCCTCTGATGTGGTCGATGCGGTACGAGCGCAAAATGCGCAAGTATCAGCAGGTCAACTGGGTCAAGCGCCCGCTGACTCAGATCAGCAGGTCATTAACGCGACGGTTACTGTACAAAGCTATTTGCAAACCGCTGATGAATTCAAAGACATCTTATTAAGAACCAACAGCTCTGGTGCACAAGTTCGCCTAGGTGATGTTGCAGATGTTGAGATTGGTAGTGAAAACTACAGCGTTAATGCGTTATATAATGGTAAAGAATCTGCTGGTCTTGGTATCTCCCTCGCCGGTGGTGCCAACGCTCTAGAAACTCGTGAGTTGGTTGGCGACCGTATGGCAGAGCTGGAGCAAAGCTTCCCAGCAGGTCTAACGACGGTAGTGCCTTATGACACCACACCATTTGTACGCTTGTCTATTGAACAAGTTGTCAAAACCTTAATTGAAGCAATTATATTAGTATTTATCGTCATGTTCATTTTCTTACAGAACTGGCGTGCTACCATCATTCCTACCCTTGCAGTACCTGTGGTATTGTTAGGTACTTTCGCGGTGCTTTATCTCGCCGGCTTTAGTATTAACGTATTGACTATGTTCGCATTGGTACTATCCATTGGTCTACTGGTGGATGATGCCATTGTCGTGGTGGAGAACGTCGAGCGGATTTTGGAGGAGGATTCTGAAATCTCCATCAAAGACGCCACGATACAATCGATGGGTGAAATTAGTAAAATCGTTGTCGGTATCGCCTTGATTCTATCGGCAGTATTCGTACCGATGGCGTTCTTTGGCGGCGCAACTGGTGTTATTTACCGTCAGTTTGCCATTACCTTGATTACCAGTATGGTGCTATCAGCTCTAGTAGCACTTATCTTCACCCCTGCTCTCTGTGTCACTTTGCTCAAACGTAGCAAGGACCATGAAAAAGGTAATACTGAAGAAAAGAAAGGCTTCTTTGGTTGGTTTAACCGTTCTTTCGCTAAAGCCAGTCGCTCTTACGAAAACTTTGTGGGTAAAAGCTTCCGCCTAAAATGGGTCTACTTTATCGTTTATGCCGTCATTATCGGTATAATGGCAGTAGTATTCTTACGTATTCCCAGCTCATTTTTACCCGAAGAAGATCAGGGTATTATGTTTACCCTAGTGCAGTTACCTGCTGGTGCCACGCTCGATGAAACAGACGCTGTACTCGAAAAAGTCAACGATTATTACGAGTCTGAAGAAGACGGTAACGTTGAGTCTGTGTTTACCGTGTCAGGCTTTAGCTTCGCCGGTCAAGGGCAGAATATGGGCCTAGCATTCGTACGCTTGACTGATTGGGCCGACCGCAAAGGTGATGAGAATACCGCCCAAGCAGTCGCCGAGCGCGCGATGGGCTATTTCTTTTCCCAAAATGAAGCTCAAGTATTTGCGATTGTACCGCCAGCCATTACCGAACTTGGTAACGCCAGTGGTTTTGATTTAATGATTCAAGATAACGGCAACGTCGGTCACGACGGTCTACTAGAAGCGCGTAATATGCTGCTGGGTATGGCTGGTGAAAATGATAAAGTCACTGGTGTTCGTCCAAACGGACAAGAAGATGCGCCGCAGCTAAAAGTAAATGTTAACCAAGAACAAGCCGCTGCTTATGGCTTATCTATGGCTAGTATTAATAGCGTCATCTCAACCGCGTGGGGCTCAAGCTATATCAATGACTTCGTTGATCGTGGTCGTATTAAGCGTGTGTTTGTGCAAGGTGAACCAAACAGCCGTACCAACCCTAACGATATTGGTAAATGGTACGTACGTAATGATGTGAACAATATGATTCCGTTTGACGCTTTCTCTAGTACTGAATGGCAATCAGGCTCACCGCGTCTGACCCGTTATAACAGCTTACCGTCTATGAACCTTCAAGGTGGCGATGCACCAGGTTTAAGTACCGGTGATGCGATGGACTCGATGGAAGCGATGATGGAAAAGCTACCTGACGGTGTAGGCTATGAGTGGACCGGCATGTCACTTGAAGAGAAAAAATCGGGTGCTCAAGCGCCGATGCTATACGCCATCTCAATCTTAGTGGTATTCTTATGTCTTGCTGCTTTGTATGAGAGTTGGTCAATTCCATTCTCAGTCCTATTAGTCATTCCACTTGGGGTCTTGGGGGCGGTGCTATTTACTTGGTTCCGTGGCTTCTCCAATGACGTTTACCTACAAGTTGGTCTACTAACGGTCGTCGGGCTATCCGCCAAAAACGCCATCTTGATTATCGAGTTTGCGAGGGATCACCAAGAGGATGAAGGTTATAGCCTGAAAGAGGCGGTAATGACCGCGGCTCGTCAGCGTCTACGTCCAATTATTATGACCTCGCTTGCCTTTGGTCTTGGTGTTGTGCCATTATTCATAGCCACGGGCGCTGGGTCTGGTAGCCAAAACGCCATCGGTACCAGTGTTGTTGGTGGGGTTGTTACCGCCACAATCTTAGGTGTTTTCTTTATTCCGATGTTCTATATTTGGGTACGTAGTATTTTCCCTTATAAAGGTAATGAAGGCCATCAACCACCTAATAACGATGATCCGCAAGCCCCAACTCCCTCTGAGAGTTATCAGCCTGTAAGCTTTGGAGATAATACACAATGAGTTTTCGTTCCTTTTTCACCCCTAACTCAGCCACCAAAGCAGTAGTCACTACTGCTCTGGTGCGCCCAACTACAGGCACATGGTTTGCCCCTACCACTATGGTTGCGAGTGTTTCTATATCACGGATACGCAAAAATAGTGGACGCTTGCTGGGCTTGTCTGCATTAGCAATGAGTATGGCGGCGTGTAATACTATCCCAAAAGCGGATACACGCCCTGTGCTTGCAGAGCCTAATGTGCCGATTGAACAAACTTACGGTGCTTTTGATAGTGAGACCGTTAGTAACGGTGAGCAGCCTAGCATCGCTAGTCAACGCTGGCAGAACTTTTATAGTGATGAGCGCTTGAAAGGCTTAATTGCCTTAGGTCTTGAAAACAATAAAGACTTTGAAAACGCACGCTTAGCCATTGAAAAAGCACGGGCACAATATCAGATTACCGATATTCGTGACCTGCCGACGATTGATGGCAGCGCTGGTTACTCACGAAAAGCTCAGAATAACGTCGATAAAAACCCTAACAGCAGCTATAACGTCAATCTTGGTCTCGCTAACTATGAGTTAGATTTCTGGGGCAAAATTGCTAGCCTAAAAGATCAAGCGTTACAGAACTTTTTGTCAACGGCTGCTGCAAAAGATTCGACCCAAATTAGCCTCATTAGTAACATTGCCCAAAGCTATGCCAACTTAAGCTATAGCCTAGCGCAGTTAAAACTGGCTGAAGCAACGGTTGAAAGTCGTGAGAAATCACTATTTATCGCTGATAAACGTTTTGAAGCCGGTATCGATCCTAAGCTACCGTCGTTGCAATCAGGTGCTTCGCTTGAGAACGCTAAACTTGCGGTATTACGTGCCCAAAGCAGTATTCTAAAATCGCGTAATGCCTTACAGTTTTTAGTTGGCGCACCTATCCCAGGTGACTTAATTCCAACACCAGCAGTTAGTAATATCACTAACCAGCAGATATTTAATGCAGGTCTGCCAAGTGAGTTATTACGCTATCGTCCTGATGTGCTGCAAGCGGAATACAATCTAAAAGCCGCTGGTGCTAATATCAAAGTGGCACGAGCTTCTTACTTCCCCTCTATTAGCCTTGCTAGTAGCGTTGGTGTGAGTAGTGGTAGCTTAGACGACTTGTTCAAAAGTGGCTCGGTTGGTTGGTCGTTTGGACCAAGCATTAGCGTACCTATTTTTGATGCCGGTCGTTTAGATGCAGAATATGATGTGGCCAAAATTGAGCAAGAACAAACGCTTACCAGCTACGAGAAATCTATCCAGACAGCCTTCCGAGAAGTCTCTGATGTGCTAGCAACTCGCGCAACACTTGGTGAGCAGCTAGAAGCACAGTATCGTCTGCAAGACAACTTTGAGCAAACGTATCAAATCGCAGATGCGCGCTTTAAAGCAGGTATCTCAAACTATCTGGATGTACTCGATGCGCAGCGTTCACTGTTCTCAACTCAACAAGGGATTTTAGATTTAGAGCTACAGAAAGCCATTAGCCAAGTCGAGCTATACCAAGTACTTGGTGGCGGCGCTAATCTGAATGATGTTCCGAGCGTTATACCTGTGCCGCGACACAACAACTTAACCCAAGTGGCTTATAGCGATGAAGCTAAAGCGGCTAATGTGGTTGACGCTGCCAGTTCAGCGCGTGTGGCTTCGCCGCAAGAGGCTTTAGCGATTAAGCAGTCACAGTCGTCAACGACTAGCACGTTTGAGCCTAGGACTGTCGTCGATGTTAATAACGATGGCAAGGCAGATGCGGCAGTGGGTACTGTCCATAAAGAAACAACGGTTGAACAATTACCCGAAGCGCAGGTTGTTGAGCCTTAAACTGTTTTGACATTTAATCCTTGTAAATCGCAACATCACAACATTGTGACTTTGTAATGACGTTTCATAATCACGTTGACAGTAGATAAGTACAATAAACCCTGCCAACTTGGTAGGGTTTATTGCTTTCATAGGCTGTTTTTTACTATATAGTTGATTCACTTTAAAACCGATACGAGTGCTACTGGAGTAAATTTTTTGCTGCCTCTGTCACGCTTGCGAACAGCAAGCAAAAAAAATTTATAACAGTAGCACGTAGCTAACAATGTATCGATTTTATTTAGAACTACCTATAGTAAGCCCAGCATATTGAACATTGTTTTGTACTCCCCTATAAAGACAGCTTTATAATAGTAATCATATCATCCAATAGCACCATACAATCTAGTGACACTATAATAAGGAGTTACCATGACTTATACTTTTAATCGCCAATTCCCTGCCACTCGCCTACGCCGCTTGCGTTATAACGATAACGTAAGAGCAATGATTCGTGAGGTCGAGCTACATCCTAAGCATTTAATTGCACCCGTCTTTGTCATCGAAGGTGATAACCAGCGCGAAGCAGTCGCAAGTATGCCAGGAGTTGAGCGTTTATCAATCGACCTACTTATTGAGCATGCTAAAGCACTATTAAGTGAGGGCGTGACCACTATCGATATCTTTCCTGTTATCGATAATAGCTTAAAAACTGCTGATGGCAGCGCGGCATATGATGAAAACGGCCTCACCGCTCGTACGGTAAAAGCCGTGAAAGATGCCGTTCCAGAAATGGTAGTGATGACCGATGTGGCGCTAGACCCTTATACTTCTCATGGTCAAGATGGCCTACTTGATGACAGCGGCTATGTCATGAACGACGAAACCACTGAGGTGTTGGTCAAGCAAGCTTTGGTTCATGCGCGCGCGGGTGCTGATATCATCTCACCTAGTGACATGATGGATGGCCGCATCAAAGCTATGCGTGACGCATTTGAGGCAGAAGGCTTTGTCAATACCGCTATTATGGCCTACTCAGCTAAGTATGCCTCTGCCTATTACGGTCCGTTCCGTGATGCGGTCGGTAGTGCGGGTAACTTAAAAGGCGGGCACAAAAAACAGTATCAGATGGACTTTGGTAATCGTGCTGAAGCGCTACATGAAGTCGCGATGGACATCAATGAAGGCGCGGATATGGTCATGATTAAGCCAGGCCAGCCCTATCTTGATCTGATCCGTGAAGTCAAAAACACCTTTGGCGTGCCGACCTTTGCGTACCAAGTCTCTGGCGAATATGCGATGCATATGGCCGCGATTCAAAACGGCTGGTTGACTGATGCGGTAATTTTAGAATCTTTAATTGGCTTCCGCCGTGCTGGTGCTGACGGTATTTTGACTTACTTTGCACTAGAAGCAGCACGTCAGCTAAATAACGCTTAATATTGAGCAGTGTGCTTTTTGTATTGTGGACGCTATCGCGCCAGCTGAAAACCATCAGCTGGCGCTTTTTTTATCTCTAAAGTGGTTTAAAACACTGATGAGTAGTGCTATAAACACGCACGGTCATGTGGCTTATTAAAATCAATTATAGGACCTACGGGTATGATACGAGTAGGATTAATATTGGCGTGACTGGTGTAATAATGCGCCTTAATATGATCCATATTTACCGTCTCTGCGATACCTGAGATTTGATATAAGTCACGCAGATAGCCCCAAAGATTTGGGTAATCAACGATACGGCGGATATTACATTTAAAGTGCCCGACATAAACGGCATCAAAGCGTACTAATGTCGTAAATAAACGCCAATCTGCTTCAGTGATCCTATTATCTATCAAATAACGCTGGTTTTCTAAACGTGCCTCTAAAGTATCTAGCGCATCAAATAGAGTGACGACCGCTTTTTTATAGGCCGCTTCTGTGGTGGCAAAACCTGCCTTATAGACACCGTTGTTGACCGCATCATAAACAAATGCATTAGTTTCATCGATTTCTGCTATTTTGTCTGACGGTAAAAAATTACCTGATACTGCTCCCACTTCATCAAAAGCTGAGTTAAACATACGAATGATTTCAGAGGATTCATTACTGACGATAGTATTGGTATGTTTATCCCATAATATCGGTACTGTGACCCGCCCTGTATAGTCTGATTTCGCTGCAGTATAAATCTCATATAGGTAGCTGGCATTCACAATCGGGTCAGCAATAACGCCTTCTTCCTCTGCAAACGTCCAACCTTTATCACCCATAAACGGATGAACCACAGACATCGTAATCATGTCCTCTAAACCTTTAAATTTTCGATAAATGATTGTACGATGTGCCCAAGGGCAGGCAAGCGAGACATATAAATGATAACGATTGGCTTCGGCTTTAAAACCGCTCTGACCTGATGGCCCAGAGCTTCCATCTGCTGTGACCCAGTTTCTAAATCCCGCTTCTTCGCGCTCAAAGCGCCCACCACTAGAGTCTGTGTCATACCATTTGTCTTGCCACTGACCATCAACCAATAAGCCCATCTCATTCTCCGATTTATTGCAGTTTTAATTTCATATCGATCGTTTTCTATTTACAATAACATTGCCACCAAGCCTAGCCAATAGAATTCGCCCTGCTATAAATAAGAAAAACTAAATAACCATTATAATATATTTAATAAAACTACACAAAAAAGTTTATATATCACTCAATATAAGGCTTGATACTCAATATTAAAACAATAAGTCGTTATTATGATAAAAAAGGCTTGCAAAGTCCTCAAAATTTGCTAAAATGCTCAACCTAAATAGGCGTATAGCTCAGTTGGTTAGAGCGCTACCTTGACATGGTAGAGGTCAGCAGTTCGAATCTGCTTATGCCTACCAAATATTTAGAAAGCCCCAGTCTAACGACTGGGGCTTTTTTTGTCCGTAAAATAGAGACCATCCCAGATTCTGTGTAACTGCCATTGACCACTTTTTAGACGCCTGCTGGGTTGCCAGATAACTTAAGTTGTCTGGTAATTATTATATCCCAAAATGACATCTGTTGTCGCAGAAGATATCCTATCCATTGTTTTGCAAATATAATTCCAGTAAGGTAAAGCCATACCTAAGATAAGGTTTTACTTTACTGAAATTACTATGGCTAAATCGACTAACCCCTATACAGGTAATAGCTTCGCCTCCTCTGATCTCAAGACCATTCTGCACTCTAAACGCGCCAATATCTACTATCTCTCGCATTGCCGCGTCATGCAAAAAGTGACTTAGAAATCTGCTCTATCGAACTCGGGCTTGGTTATCTGCTTCATCACCGCTCAGGTGACTTAGAAATTCGCTGGATCTGATAAACTGAACCGCCCCGAGTATATCGGAGAGTGATTTACTTGAGTCAGGCAGCCATGCCTGACAGGATTAAATTATCAGAATACCGCTTTTCAAATTCAAAAGGTGATACATATCCAATCGTGCTATGCAATCGTGTTTTATTAAACCAATCCACCCATTCAAGGGTTGCCAGTTCAACATCATTAACGCCAGTCCAGTTCTCCTTTAAATAGTCGGTGGTGTTCTAAAAAGTATGCTGGCGATAAAAGTCAATAAGAAACCTATGCTACGTTCTCTGACCCTATAGGGCTTTTAAGGCTTCAATAATTGTTTAAATTTTAATCAGCATACTTTTTGATACACCATCACAATCTGAATGGCTTATACCACTAGGACCACGTTAAACCAATGAGAGTACCTCACATAAACAGCTATTCGTCAGGCTGCTTGATTAACAACTCCCAACTTAGAGACTCCTTTGATATAATTTTCTAAGATAAATCCTACGCTGATTAATCTCCAGCGCTATTTATCCAAGAAAACTCTTCCATAATGCGTATCCATTGACTATCCAATCCTGCTTTTAATAACAATGGCTCACCGGTAACTGGATGGCTGAGCGCTAAACTCTGAGCGTGCAACAGCATGCGCGCGCAACCATATTGCGTACGAAAAAATCGATTATGCCGTCCGTCGCCGTGGCTGGTATCACCCACTATAGGATGGAATAAATGCCTCATGTGCCGACGTAGCTGATGTTTTCGTCCAGTTTCAGGTATTAAGCGCATGAGACTATAGCGGCTAGTGTCATGCTTTTTTGACACCGCAAATGGCAGCTCAACTTGTGCCAAACGTTGCCAATGTGTCACCGCTTCTTGAGCAGGTTTGTCCAAGTCAGCAAACTTATCGGCAATGGCATCGGGCTGAAAGCTCAACGCATAATCAACAGTGCCCTGCTCTGGCATAAAGCCGCGCACTACGGCTAAGTACTGCTTGGTAATTTTGTGTTCAGTAAAAGCTTCAGTAAGGCTACGCGCCACGGCTGGGCTTTTGGCAAACAGCAACACGCCTGAGGTGGGCTTATCTAACCTATGCACCGGAAATACATGGCAACCTACCGCATCACGGGTGAGTTGCATGGCAAAGCGTGTCTCGCCTTTATCCAGCCAACTGCGATGCACCAATAGACCAGCCTCTTTATTAATCGCTACCAGAAACTCATCTTCATAGATGATGTCTATTTGGTTAGCGGTGTTGCTTTCGATATTCATGTTTTCAGTGCTCATACTTTAGATACTGTAATTATATGTCTGCTATATATATCCTTTTTATCGCAGCCTATCAAGTCATGCACAAAGGTCTTTGACCTATGCTGTCAGTTTTGTAGAAACTGACTTGGGAGGTTTGAATCAAGTGGCCTAAATGAGTTGACTGCTGCCCTTGCCCTTTACTAATCTCTAAATAATATTAATTTCATAACTGAACTTCTCTGCCAACCCATATGACTCTCTATATTCAATAGGCTCACCTTCTAAGTTCTTAGCAATGCGGCATACTTTAACTAAGTTTTCTTTTTTAGTATTGCCCACCTCTATCATATAGTTTCTTGATTATCATTACCTATACCACCCTTTTTTATCAAGGATAACCAGAAAGTATTTAGCATCACTTGCACTCGTTTTCCTTGCTACTCTAATTTTTGTGAATGGTATAACGTCATATGATAATATTTGGTCGACCCTATCTTGACATAATAGAGGTTAAATCTGTAGCTTTGTACAGATGGCTTCAAATATGTAAAGTAAGCTATCGCTCGTAATAGTAATCATCTAAAATACCTGCTACCTCTGCAGAACATCAATTTATAACAGTCTGACTTACTGCAGACCCTTATTGCACCACCGGTATCACTTGATACATCTCACACTAGCAATAACAGACTGTCCGCTACACCAACGTAAGGCTAATCATAATGACATCAATAATTAGAGTCGCCATCGCCGGTTACGGCAACCTCGGCCGCGGCGCCCAAGCCGCCATCAAGCACTGTCCAGACATGCAATTAGTCGGTGTATTCAGCCGCCGAGATCCCGCCTCCGTCACCCTGATTGACGATAGCGCACCCGTCTACGCCATGGACGATATTGCACAATATAAAGACGACATAGACGTGCTGATCTTATGTGGCGGCTCCAAGTCTGATTTGCCCGAGCAAGGCCCTGCGCTTGCGAGTTTATTTAACATCGTCGACAGCTTCGATACCCACGCCAAAATCCCCGAATATTTCGAAGCGCTTGACGCGCCTGCTAAAAAAGCCAGCAAAGTCGCCATGCTGTCCGTAGGTTGGGATCCCGGTTTATTTTCTATCAACCGCTTATACGGTGAAGCTATTCTACCGGTCGGTGAAACCTATAGCTTTTGGGGCAAAGGCTTAAGCCAAGGGCACTCAGATGCGGTACGCCGTGTGGATGGTGTTCAGGCAGGCGTGCAATATACCCTGCCCTCAGAATCTGCCATGGCGCGCGTACGGGCAGGCGAACAGCCCACGCTCAGTACCCGTGAAAAGCACACCCGCGAATGTTATGTCGTGCTAGCAGACGGCGCCGATGCCGATACCGTGCGCAACGCCATAGTAACCATGCCGGATTATTTTGCTGACTACGACACCACAGTGCACTTTATCGATGAGCAAACTCTTGAGTCTGAACACAGCAAGATGCCGCACGGTGGCTTCGTCATTCGCAGTGGCGTCAGCGGCCTCGATAATGAGCAGAACAACCAAGTGTTGGAGTTTTCATTAAAGCTCGGCAGTAACCCTGAGTTTACTGCCAGCGTGCTCGTGGCCTACGCCCGCGCCGCCTATAAAATGAACGTGGCAGGCGAAACTGGTGCAAAAACCGTGCTCGACGTCGCCCCTGGTTTGTTGTCGCCAAAGACGCCGGCACAGCTGCGTAAAGAGTTGCTGTAAACGCTAGCTCTATAATGGAAAAAGCTCTAAGCCAAAAACAAAAAGCACCCAGCCATTAAAGCTCGGTGCTTTTTTTATGGTTTAATGTGGTCTAATTTTTGGCGCCGCTACTTTAGCTTGGGTAACGCTGATCGTTAAGATGATACTTATACCAAAAAAGATAAATATTTCAAATAGTTGCAGAATTATTAAAAAGTCAAGTGTATAGTAAAGTATAGGAGTAATTTTTTAAACAATACTGCATCTATATTTGGAGTGTAATGCTATGAGCCGAGGTACTCGCACCATCGAAATCTATCGCTACGATCCTGATAAAGATGCAGCGCCGCGTATGCAAAGCTATACCATTGAACTTCTAGATTCAGATCGCATGTTACTTGATGTATTGATACGCCTTAAACAACAAGATGAAACCATCACTTTTCGCCGTTCCTGCCGTGAAGGTATTTGTGGCTCTGATGGCATGAACATCAATGGTAAAAATGCCTTGGCCTGTTTAACCAATATGAATAGCTTACCCGAGACAATCATTATTCGACCGTTACCAGGCTTGCCCGTGGTTCGTGATTTGGTTATCGATATGAACCAATTTTATGAACAATATGAAAAGATTCATCCCTACTTAATCAACGATCAGCCATTACCGGTAACGGAGCGCTTGCAGACGCCTGAGCAGCGCGAAAAGCTCAACGGTCTCTACGAGTGTATCTTATGCGCTTGTTGTTCAACGGCTTGCCCTTCATTTTGGTGGAATCCTGATAAGTTCTTAGGACCTGCCGCATTGTTAAATGCTAATCGCTTCGCTGTTGATAGCCGTGATACCGATACCCGAGCACGTTTGTTACGTTTAGAAGATCCGTTTAGTTTGTTTCGTTGTCGCGGTATTATGAATTGCGTGTTGTATTGTCCAAAAGGCCTAAACCCAACTAAAGCCATTGGTAATTTGCGTAATATGCTGATTAACCAAGCGGGCTGAGGAACGAGATTATGAGTCAAGATACTAATAACAACTCTCGGGAAACCTCTGTATTTGATACTTTCAGTACAGCGCTAGAGGTTAAAGCACTAGATATTGATAATAGTTGGATTGAGGAAATAAGAGAATGGTCAGACACATTTGATATGCTCGGCTATGAGACGCCTAATGATAAAGAGGTGTCTCGTATCCAAAAGCTAGAGGTTCTAGAAATTATAGAAGTGGAAGTCACTGGGCTAGACGAACAGGAATATAGACGTATATATAGAATAAATTATAGCTCTAATGAACTGACTTACCTCACAGGTCACGTGGAAATTAATTTTCATGGTATTAATTCGAGTGACTTAACAAATAATATGGACCACCTCACTAACCTAACGAAACTTTTTATTAATCGTTACGAGCTTAGAGAGCTACCTCAAAGTCTTGGGCAACTCAGTAATCTTACTGGGCTTTTTATTGCTTAGATTAACACATGAAGTGCAATACCAAATGTGAGGTGAAAAAAAGACCTAGATGCGCTAGCATCAAAGTTTTTATCCACCGACCAAAGTGAGATTGCAACCATGAACTATACACATCTAAGCCTAGGTGAACGATACCAGATTTATGCCCTTAAAGGGGCAAAACATAGTATTAAATTTATAG
>NZ_RRYX01000061.1:0-17357 GCF_014861375.1 Psychrobacter sp. FME5
TGCAAGTTCACGCTAATCCCAAGCCTTAAAACCAAATGCGTGATTGTCATGGATAATGCTCGGTTCCATAAGAATAAACGCATTCAAAAGCTACTCAATAGACATGGGCATCGTATTCTCTGGCTGCCACCGTACAGCCCAGACTTGAACCCTATCGAGAAAAAATGGGCTCAGGTGAAGTTTCTACGCCAAGGCTGGATGGAAAATGACTTATCTAAATTATTTTATGATATTTGTCCTGGCCATAACAGTTTTATTTTGAACTGACTATAACCAGCGCGTTATTAGTGATTACCCGTTATCCAATGAGCAGTCCGCCACCATCACTAAGCTCTGTCAGCAAAATGGCTTAGTCTATAAATTTGACTCTGCCACTCACATTATCTGGTCAGATGAACATGAGTGGCAAAACAGATATCACGATAAAATAAAGAGCTGTAGCATCATCGACCCTGATTATTGCCAATTTAATACCGTATATCAGTGTTCAGTATTTTTTGACAATCAAGATGAGAAAATGCAAGAAGTAAACTTTGCAGAGCAAGACTTAAAACTGGTGCATTGGCATGACATTGTCGGCGATATCTTGCCCATCGATGCCTCAAAAGCGCGCGGTATATTAGATGTGTGTCAGCATTTTGGCATTGACGCAAGCGAGTGCATGGCGTTTGGTGACGGGCTAAATGATTTAGAAATGTTTGATTTGGTCGGCTATGCAGTGGCCATGGGTGATGCGAAACCCGAGCTAATAGAACGTGCGGACTTTGTCACTGGCACAATTGAAGAGCATGGAATACAGGCGGTAGTTAAGCATTTGCATCTGGCCTAAATATCAGACCATTAATGAAAGCTTAAATCGCAAAACCCCTTGCCAATATTTGACAAGGGTTTATCTTTCAAAACTCTAAAAACCTACTATTTAACCACGCCCAAATATCAATCCATAAACCCAACTGCCCAGCTTATAACAGGCAACTGTAATCAAAGTAAAGAGCAATGCTGCCAGTAAATACGCTAAAAAATTTGGTATGCCAGTTAGCCAACCAATACTAAATGCCACGCCAAGATAAGCTTCTAGTGGCCAGCTAAATATCGATGTATCCATACCAGCATTAAAGAAAACAATGGTCGCCCACAGCCCTATCACGGCAGTGATGATTCCAGCAAGTTTACGATTATTCATGATTTCTCTTTGGTATAAGTTAAATACTTTTTATCTAAAAGCTATCTTTGTATATTATTCCTACGGCATCGTCAAACCACCATCGACTGCAATAGATTGACCAGTAATAGCTGAGCTTAAATCAGACGCCATCAGCAATACTGAATTGGCAAAGTCGCTTACCGAGGTTGCTTGTCGTAGTGGCGTGGTTGTGGCGATATAATCGAACACTTCTTCAGTAGTTAAGCGGCTCGCATCCGTGGTTTTTAATAACCCACCTGCCAGCAAATTCACACGGATACCATATTGCCCAAGCTCGCTTGCCAAATTGCGCGTAAGTCCAATCAGCGCTGATTTTGCCGTCGTATAGTCATAATAAGTGACCACTGGATTATAGATAAGGTTGGTTGAGATATTAATGATTTTACCCGTCTGTTGAGCTTTCATTTGCGGTAATACCGCTTGTACGCTATTGACTGCACCTTGAACGATGCCATCAATTTGCTGAGAGAAATGTGCCCATTTAACCGTTTCGATACTGGTGTAATCGGCATTTGGATTGAACTGATAGCTTGGTAAAGCATTATTGACCAATATATCAATACCTCCAAAGCGCTTAATAACTTCTGCTGCCATGGTTTGCATTTGTGCCAAATCTGTCACATCACCCTGATAAGCAAATGCTCGCCCACCTGCCGTTATAATATCAGACACTACTTTTTTAGCGGCTTCCTCACTATTGAGATAATTGACGCAAACGCTGGCGCCTGCCGCTGCCATCTGCTGAGCAACTTGCGCCCCAAGACCACGACTGGCTCCGGTAACTATGGCGACTTTATTGGTCAATAATTCGGGTATAGTCGCTTGAGTGTTATTCATTATCTTTTATCCTTTATTATTTGATATTTATAAAAAATAAGGCTTATTTTAATGGCTTTATTTTAGTGACACTAAAAACTGGACAGCGCCAATCATAGCATGATTAACGGATTGCATAATGTGGGGCTATTCTCACTACCTTTATCTACTTTACTTAAAACTAAGCAAATTCAAGCAGTTGCCCTTTAAATTTCGACTTAGGATAACCATAACCGTATAATGAATATAGTATAACGGTATCCTGTGCCCGTTTTTATTTTTGCCTTAATTTAGGAGAGACACTTTGTCTTATTTATCCCCTGTTAATGGGTCTAATCGAACTTCTGTAAAAGTACTGCCAAAAGCACTACCGAAGGTCTTATTGTACGCAGCTATTGGAACGATTGGGCTATCACTTGCTAGCTGCAGCAAGTCAGATAACACCGCTGCTGACGGTACGACTACCAGCCAAGAGACGCTAAATCTCTATAACTGGTCGGAGTATATGCCGCAAGAAATCCTCGATGGTTTTACCGAAGAGACTGGTATTAATGTTAATTACACCACCTTTGATTCTAATGAAGCGATGTATGCCAAATTGAAATTGCTTGATGATTCTAGCCAATATGATTTAGCCATTCCATCGACTTATTATGTCGAAAAAATGGCCAAAGAAGGCTTATTGCAAGAGCTCGATAAGTCTAAATTAAGCAACTTTAAAAACCTCGATACCTCATTTACTAACACCAAGGTCGACCCTGAAAACAAATATTCGATTCCCTATATGTGGGGTAGCACCGGATTGGCTATCAATGGCGAATCAGTCGATCCAGCCACCGTCAATAGCTGGAATGATCTGTGGCGTCCTGAGTATAAAGGTCAAGTAATGCTGATGAATGATATGCGCGAAGTGTTTGGCATGTCGCTATTGACCCTTGGCTACTCTGGTAACAGCAAAAATCCTGACGAGATTAAAGCCGCTTATGAGAAGCTCACCACTTTGATGCCGAATGTGAAAACATTCAATTCAGATGCCTCGCGTATGCCGTATATGGAAGGCGAAACCAGCGTTGGTATGACGTGGAATGGTGAGGCAATCATCGCTAACAATGAAGGTCTGACCAGCTTGGTGTATAAATACCCAACTGAAGGCGCTATTTTATGGATGGATAACTTTGTTATTCCAAAAAACGCCAAACAAGTAGACGCAGCGCACAAGTTTATTGACTACCTACTCCGTCCCGAAAACTCAAAAATCGTCAGTGAAGAGATTGGTTATGCGTCGCCAAATATTGCCGCACGCGAGTTGATGGACGAAGACGTACGCAATAACCCAACGATTTATCCTAGCAAAGACGTACTGGCAAAAGCTGAGTTCCAAGAAGATGTCGGTGATGAAGCATTACAAGTGTATCAGCAGTATTGGGATAAGCTAAAGACGGGACGTTAATCACTATTCTGTATTTGAGCTTTAAAGTGACACAAAAGTGACACATTGAAAAAAACCTTAAAAATAAAAACGCTGATCGATAATGATCAGCGTTTTTTTATACAGTTAAAATACCTTAAAGACGCTAAGGTACTGCTGGTATCAATTTTTTGCAGCCTCTGTCTGCGCAGGCACAGCAAGCAAGAAAAATTGATACCAGCAGTCAGTGATGTACCGATATTACTTTTCACTGACTATATCTGTTTCTTATAAAATAGTTTTTTTATAGCTATAAATGCAAATCTGTCTCACCGCCATGTTCTTCTATACGGCGCTGTTCGCGGCGCTGATAACGCACACCAGAAGCAGAAAACCAACGCGGCTTAGTCTTTTGTAATAAATCACTGAGCTGCTGTAACTGGGTTTGTAAGGTTTGGGTAAGCCAAAAGTAGCCCTGCCATTCAAACGCTAAATACTGCACGCTCGGATAATCTGATACCGCAATACGAGTAATAGGACGAAAAACTTCATCGCTAGGACTGCGCAGCACCGCCGCCATATGACGCATCGCTTGGGTTAGCTCATGTTGATAATGGATGAGCAATATATGGTTTTCATCGTCAATTTCAATATTTGCCAAACGCGGGGCGGCACTTAATAATAAATCAATGGTGCCGATAATGTTCCGATGAGCACGCTGTATCGTCTCAATGGTATCCTTATCCAACCCAGTTTCGCTCGCTGTTGCAGCAATATGTGGACGTACAGCAAGTAGACGTTTATTGATTTCTTGCAATGATTTTAATAGCGTCTTATCGACTGGTATATCAGGCACTGCATGACTGGCATAATAAATGACACTGGATGCTTGGTTGACTTCGGTATATTTAAAAGGCTTAGCCGTCAATGTCTCAGCATCGATATGGTGTCCAACCCCAGCATAAAGCTCGCTACAAGCATCAAGGTTGCTGGCCATTAAAAACCGAAACATCAAAGTCGACTTAAGCGGTAAGATTAGAGTTGCTGCAACCGCAACCCCTGCCCCAATTAAAATATTAAAGGCGCGATATAAACCATCTTGAGCGATATTTTCATGCTCGGGGCTTGAAACAATCATCAGCATGGTGATGCCCGTGAGTAGCCCAATATAGCCCAACTGTTTGACCGCCACATAGCCAATAATGCCACTGATAATGGCAATCAGCACATAATATAGCCACAGCCAACCACCGATATCTTGCAACAACCACAAAAAGCTCAGCCCAACCACGACCCCAAGTAAGGTGCCCAATATGCGCTCTTTGGCTTTGGTATAAATCGCGCCTTGGTATTGTAATAATCCCAATATCACAAACACGGTAATGGTCGTCCATTCACCATGCGGTAAGTGTGTCAACTTATTTAACGATAATGCAATAAGAATAGCGCCGCCCAAACGTATCGCGTGCAAAACATCTGCATGCTGATAACGGGCATAAGGCTCAATGAAAGGGGCAGTAAATCGCTGCCAAAATTTCGGTTTCACGCAGGACGTCTCTTATAATTGGTGAATAAAAAATAGCGCGGTAACAAGGTCTAGCTTAGGGGCTGTATAGCCCCTAACCATTTATAAAGTACTTATCAAAAGAATAACGCTTTTCATTGATAAAAAAACAAAAGATAGTTGATCTCGAAATATGCTAACACATGGGATAAAAAAACCCACCAAATCAGTCATTAGGTGGGTTACAACAGACTAGGGCGTGTCCTCAATTCAAGCGATTGTATCTAAATGGGCTAAAAATGGCTAAATTTGGCCAATCATCGTCAAATAGCTAATTAATATCTCGATATTATTTGCGCTATTTTCCTCGTTTGACGGCAATTTATCTCATTTTTATAATGAGGACACGCCCTAGCCATTACCAGAAAAAACTAATTGCTTTTTTCTTCAATAAGCTCTTTTATGCTGTCATTATTATTTTTTGCTGTTCCTGTATTAGCAGAGTTTGAACCTGAATTGGCATTTTTATTAACAGCGTTTGCATTGGTCTTTTTTTCAGCCGAATTTGGACTGTCGTTATTATTACTATTCGCACTCGGAGGCTTAGGTGTTGCCACGACGGGTGGTTTTGTCGATGTACTATTATCCGTGCCTGCCGCTGGTTTTTTATTTTCTTGATCAGGCTTACGAGTATTATCAGTATTTTTAGGCGATGCAGCATCAGGAGCCTGCTCTTCACCGCCAATGACACGCTCTTCATTGACTGATAAAGTCTCAGAAGTATCCGCTGACTGACGGATGCTTTCACCGCTGCCACCCGTGCTTTGATTATTGCCCGCTGCTTGGTCATTAGCTTGCTGGTCTTGTTGACGTACTGGCACTTCGCGCTTGGTTGGTTTCAAGTTAACAGAGCGGGTGCGCCTTGTGCTTAAGTCTTTTACTGGATCCGGGCGCTCATAATTATCAATGATGCTGACGTAGCGATTGATTTCCTCTGGTAATACACGCACATCAGCAGGCAGTTTAAAGTCTATTAATTTGGCAGCCCCTACCGCTTCTTGTGGGCTACTCATGAGTCCATAAGTCAGCATATAACGGACTTGGTTGTCCTCATCAAGATAACGGAAATAGGAGAATTTCTTACGATCTTCGCGGCTTTCTAAGTAACTGACAATCACATCGTTTTCAGCAACATTCATCACCTGTACCGTCCACTTGCCTTTATTGGCGAGAAGGTAACGCTTATCTTTAAACTCATCGGGATAATTGCGTAAATCACGAACTGTGGCATCAAAATTTATCGGCTGTACATCGGTATCAAGCTCATGCAACGACTCAATCTTTAATGGCTGCTCAAGTTCTGTACTTGATATTTGCGGCGCTGCTATCGGCGCATTCTCTATCTTGGCACCCATCGCGGGGGTTTGGCTTAGCATCCACACTAAAGCCGTAACAACGCCCAATAACAAGGTCATTATGAGCCAAATCAATGCTTGTCGGCGATATGATTGGCCAGCGGTACGCGTCGTTGATTTTGATGCTGCCATGAGAATATCCTTGGTAAAAATAGAGTTGACCGCATTTAATATAGTGGGTTTACTTTAAAACAATACAGTCGATTCACTTTAAAAAAGACATCGTATTGCTGGGATGCTTGCTTTATGATATTTGTACTGTTTTTATTGAGGACTGACTATACGTTGTGCCAATACCTCAGTTAATAGCTTGGCATCAAAATCATTGGTCAGTACCGCCTTACCTATTGATTTTAACAAAATAAGCCGGATTTGTCCGTGTTTCACTTTTTTATCATGCCCCATCAGACCCAAAGCTGTGTCTACCGCAATAGGCGGCGGTACAATAGGCAGGTTAGCGGACACTAATATACGCTTAATACGAGCAACGTCATCAACCGTTAACCAGCCCATTTTTTGCGACAGCTCAGCGGCTTGTACCATGCCAGCAGCAACTGCCTCACCGTGCAGCCAGTTACCATAGCCCTGATGCGTCTCAATCACATGACCAAAAGTATGACCAAAGTTTAGCAAAGCGCGCACACCTGACTCTCTTTCGTCTTGCGCCACCACATCCGCTTTGTACTGACAGCAGCGCTTGACGGCTTCGCCAAGTACTGCCAAATCTAACGCCATCATCGCTGGCAAGTTTTCTTCAAGCCAAGTCAAAAAATCTGCATCCATGATAAGTGCATATTTAATGACCTCAGCAAGCCCTGCTGATAGCTCACGAGGCGGTAGGGTTTTGAGCGTATTCATATTAGCAAGCACCATCTGCGGCTGCCAGAATGCGCCAATCATATTTTTGCCTTGCGCATGGTTAATGCCTGTTTTGCCCCCAACGCTCGAATCCACTTGTGATAATAGCGTCGTTGGAATCTGGATAAAACGTACTCCACGCATAAAGCTTGCCGCTGCAAACCCTGTCATATCACCGACTACGCCGCCACCCAGTGCAATAAGGGTAACATCACGATTGAAATGCTCTGCCATTAAGGCGTCGTAAATCTCATTGATGCTGCTCTGGTTTTTATATTGCTCACCATCTGGTAGCACGCAAACCTTGACAGAAAAGCTTGCAGCCAACTCTTCTTCTAAAGCTTTTAGGTATAAAGGCGCTACGGTATCATTAGTGACAATCAATACTTGGCGACCAGTAATATAGGGCGCGACTTGCTGTGCCATACTATTGTTTTCTGTCGCCGTCTTTTCAGTAATGACAATCGGATAATCATGACTTTGCGTATGAACGGTTAAGCTGTCATGAAACAGTGGCAGGGCCATGAAAGTCTCCTTAAGTATGCTTAATAAGATAAAAGTAACTGCGCCTAGATGGTGCTATAGCCGATCCATTATAAAAAAATACAGTGCTACTGGGATAAATTGTGCGCAGCCTCTGTCTGCACAAGCACAGTAAGCAAGAAAAATTTGTCCCAGTAGCGCGTGATAATATTTGTACTTATTTTATTTAGGACTGACTATATACATTATCAATTTTATGATTAATCGCCTTTAGGCTTTAATACTACAGGCGCTACAATAGTAGGCACACAGAAAGACTCTAACTGCTGCAATAACTGATTAACCATATGACGTGGGTAAGTATGGCCAGTAGGCATAATAATATGCGCAACCTGCCGATATAATGGATCGCGGGCACTATATAAATCTTGCAGGATTTTCCTAGGATTGGGCTGCTGTAACAATGGCCGTGACTTATCTTTAGCAGTGCGAGCCATTTGCACATCGACTGGTGCATTAAGGTAAACCACAATGCCGCGCTGCGCTAGAAAATCTCGATTTTCAGCACACATGACAGCGCCACCACCAGTGGCTAATACGATTTGTGGTTTTTGCGTCAACTCATCGATGGCGCGTGTTTCACGTTCCCGAAAGCCCGCCTCACCTTCTTTTGCAAATATCCAAGCAATATCTGCCCCTGTCTGCGACTCAATATACCAGTCACTGTCTACAAAGGTGCGTCCCAAGTGCTTGGCAAGTAATTTACCAATTGTCGTCTTCCCTGCTCCCATCGGACCCACTAAAAACACCGACGGTAATTCCTCCACCATAATACTTACTCAGCTAAATTAGGTATGATACAACGTCATTGATATTCTGGCTAGTAATGCGCTGGGATTATTGTGAGTAAAATTTTGACGACATCATCAATGAGTGTACTGATATAAACATTGATGACAGCAATTGCTTTAAAACGGCTAAATTCTTCCACAAAAAAAGCAAGCACTAAGGCTTGCTTTTTTACTAACAATCAAACAAACGCTAATCAATCTAGACGACTAATGCCATCATTGATCAATTTTGGTGTGATAAATATCAGTAGCTCTTCTTTAGCATTATTACGCACATCCTTACGGAATGCGCGACCGATATAAGGCAGGTCACCCAAGAAAGGGACTTTATCCACACCATTGCTGGTACGGTTTTTAAAGACACCGCCTAACACAACCGTTTGACCATCTTCAACGATAACATTGGTTGAGATAGAGTCTTCTTTATCCACACCATTGCTGGTACGGTTTTTAAAGACACCGCCTAACACAACCGTTTGACCATCTTCAACGATAACATTGGTTGAGATAGAGTCTTCTTTATCCACACCATTGCTGGTACGGTTTTTAAAGACACCGCCTAACACAACCGTTTGACCATCTTCAACGATAACATTGGTTGAGATAGAGTCTTCAGCGATAGCCACCTGGTTATTAATAATAGTTGGTGTGCCATTGGTGATAAGCAGTTGCAAGCCAATTTTACCATCAGGGGTAATATTAGGTGTGGCCTCCAAACTTAACGCCGCTTCTTTAAAGCTGGTGGTCGTTGCACCACTGGCCGATGCTTCTTGGTAAGGAATCTGCGTACCAGAGGATACTTTCGCTGTTTGCTTATCGGCCGTCAAAATCTTTGGGGTAGAGATTACTTCACCGCGGTTGTCTGCTTGTAGTGCTGACAACTCAAGATCGAGCATAAAATCAGAGATACCAAGCAGACCAAAAGCGATACTACCTGCTGGATTATCAACCCCTAAGTCGACATTCAAATTATCAGGACGGCTAATGTCATATTTAGGATAAGAGACAGTTTGACCATTGACTGTGGTGGTCTCAACATCAAAATCTTTTAAATCCCACAACGTTTGGTTGCTGCCACCCACCAATAAGTTGCGGTTGTTGGCTGCACCATTCGATAAAAGACCCCAACGTACCCCAATCTCTTTACTGAAACTGTCAGTGGCGCTAACGATACGTGCTTCAATCATTACCTGACGGACAGGAATATCGATTTTGCCAATCAATTTATGGATATTTTCAATACTGTCTGCCACATCTTTAATGATCAAAGTATTGGTGCGTTCATCAACCGTTACTGTGCCGCGATTGGATAACAAGGTATTATTATCGTCACGATTTGAGCTACTACTGCCGCCAGATGATCCACTGCCTTGAGAGATAAGGGTCAATACTTCAGGGGCTTTTGCATAGCTTAAACGAATGTATTCTGTACGTAGCGGCGCATAAGACTCAACCGCTTGCTGTGCTTCTAAATCACGTGCTTCTTGCGCAGCCAGCTCAGTAGAAGGCGCAACCAAAATCACATTACCATTCTCGCGTTTACCCAGATTCTTACTCTTAAGGATAATATCCAGCGCTTGATCCCAAGGTACGTTGATAAGGCGCAAAGTAATATTACCCGCGACCGAATCACTCGCCACGATATTCATCTCAGTAAACTGCGCCAAAATATCTAAAACACTACGAATCTCAACGTCTTGGAATTCCATAGATAGCGCTTCACCACTATAGACTTTTTCTTCAAGTGTCGGCTCACGTAACAGCGCAGGCTTGTTGATACTGATATTTAACTGCGTACCCGACTGATAGGCTTGATATTCAAAATCTTCTTTCATATTAATGGTAATAACACCATTTTTATTTTGATTTTTGGTATCGATACTATCAACCAAACCGCTATTAATATTTAATCGACGCAACAGATTTCGTGGCACGGTGCTACCCGTCAAACGCACCACCAGCTTGTTACCTTGGCGCTGCACATCAACTGGAGTGGCTTCATTGGCCAGTGCGATACTGACATTACCGCCACCATCTTTCCCTGCGGCAAAATTAACCGCGCTTAAACCTTCATAGCTATACTGCTTACTGACTTGTGAAGCAGCAAGCTGCGGGTCTAATAATGGGTTAACTCTGACCACCATCGTATCGGCAGGTGCTTTATTTTTTACCCCTGTGGTCGAGGCTGCATTATTAGTCGCAACGGGTGTGCTACTGGTTTCTACGATTGGGGTGACCTTTGGGGTGGTCGTGACGGCATTGTTATTAAGCGCATTGTTATTAAGCGCACTGTTATTAAGGGCATCTTGGACAGGATCGTTAGTCATCACTGGACGATTAGGATCAGTAATCGTGAGCAATAAATCGTTGCCATCAATCGCCGTTGTATAATTACCCGCCTGTTTCAGCCCAACAATTAGGCGCGTGGTACTATCGCCGCTTAACGTCGTAACATCATTGATCATGCCAACATTATATTCATTGAAACGACTAGCAAGCCCATTTTGCACTTGTTCAAAATCTAGTACCAAACGGCTGGGATCATCTAGCTGGTAGGCCGCAGGTAATACTGGCAACCCTGCAAACCCCAAACGCATTTGCGTCACTGCTGGTGCAGTTTGTACCACAGAGACATTATTAATGCGCTGTGCGGCATGGGCGCTGCTACTCACTGCTACCATGCTGATTGCCAATGCGGAAATGGCAAAAGCAGAAGATACGCGGTTGCTCATCATCATTACCTTGTTATTGCGTACTGTCATTATTTATTCCTCAAAAAATCTGCCGACTTAGCTTATAGGGGAAACCAGCGACTGGGGTTTTTCAACAAACCCTGCGCGGCTGTCTGGCAAAATTTCAATCAAGTTAATCTGGGTCGGCGTGATTTCAACAATACGGCCGTCATTTAATCCAAGGTAATCACCAACCTTGACACTAGCAACTGACCCATCAGGGCGCTGTACCAGCGCATATTGCTGACCTTCAGGGGAAATTACCACACCTCGAAAGACCAACTGCGATAGCTCATATTGTTCAAGAGGATCTTTTACCCTTAAAATATCAGGACGCACACCATCGATAGAGGTCGTAGGGCCTTGGACATTGACTAAACTTGGTGGTAAAAATGGGCTACGCTGCGCACTGGCGCTATAAACAAAATCTTCTACCAACTCAGCCTTAGGTGGTGGCTCAATCGGTTGCGCTGGCTGGTTACGAATATCCTTCAGCGCTTGCTCGGCCATACCAATACGATCAGTACAACCGGTCATTGATAGAACGGTAGCGCTTAATATCAGTAGCATGGGCAATTTTTGAATAGTCATTAGTTGCCTCCTGCAGCATCGGCTTCTTCACTTTCAGAATCAGTTTCTTTTGAGCGATAAGTTTTGGTTTGTAATACCAAGTTTAGTTCTGGTAGCACATCCAAAGTTGGCTGCGGATTACTGACTTCAAAATCATGCATGGTGATAATTCGCGATAAGGCAGCAAGGCCACTGATAAAGCTACCAAACTGATGATACTCACCCAAAGCAGCAATACGAATAGGCTGTTCAATAAAGAATTCATTTTCAATTTCAGGTTCTACTGAAATATCTTGGAAACGTATATTACTGCCAACGCCCGTCATATTAATGCCTTCTACTAGCTCAGACACACGAGTCTCCTTTGGCAACTGATCGAGTAAGGTATTGAACTCCACCTCCATTTGAATCACTTGAGCTTGATAAGCTTCGAGATGACGCGCGCGTGACTCTTTTTCACGGTAGCTATCAAGCAAAGTCTGTTGCTGACTCTCAGCCGCTTTAATTTCATCAATTTTGCTACTAATCGGGAACGCCCATGCTAGTGCAGCAATCAGTACGACGATGAGGCCAATGACCGTTGTTTTTACCGGAAGTGGCCAGCTACCGTAGTTTTCAGAATCTAATGATTCAAAACTACGGCGAAACTCATTTAAATCAAATGGCTTCTTTGTCTTTAAAGCGGTCTTTTTGGTTTTGATCAAGCTTCTTTTACGGCTAAGCTTCATAGCTCACCTCCAAGTCCAGTATTGGCATCAACAGGTGTGGCCTTTTCTGACTGCACTTTCGTAGTGACTACAAACTGTACATAGCTGTCTTCAGGATAAACGGGGCGAGATTGTCCACCAGTAGCAACCGTATTATTAAGGTTTGGCGCTGCTTGATAAGCGCTGATGTTCTGTTGAATATTACTAACGGCTGATTTGTCCATCCATTTACTGTTATCCAAATTTCGGATTAAGCTTGAGACGATATTTGGGTTATCAGCAAGGCCTGTCAAGGTAATAACATCACCTTCACGCTTTAGATTAGTTAAATAGAGCGCAGGCGGCATCGCTTTTGCCAAATCATCCCACAAGCGTACAGGTACAGGACGTCGACCTTGCAAGTCTTGAATCACCTGCATACGTGAGATGATGTCTTCGCGGCGTTGTTCTAGGCTGTCAATTTCAACCAACGCCGTATCCAATAGTGCGTT
Source organism: Psychrobacter sp. FME5 (assembly GCF_014861375.1). Taxonomy (NCBI): domain Bacteria; kingdom Pseudomonadati; phylum Pseudomonadota; class Gammaproteobacteria; order Moraxellales; family Moraxellaceae; genus Psychrobacter; species Psychrobacter sp. FME5. The sequence continues at coordinate 13,040 of NZ_RRYX01000061.1, forward strand.
TTCTTTTTCAATCAATGCATTGGCATCAAGCTGTTCATCAAGCTCGTTATTAAAATAGCTCCATGAAGCGAATGCAGCCAATAGAGTGAGCAAAGTGACTGCCACTACTAAAGTGAGAAATTCTTTATTGCGACGTGTGCGCTCTTCTTGTCGCCAAGGTAAAAGGTTAATACGAGCCATTAGTCGAAGCTCCTTAACGCAAGACCGCAAGCGGCCATTAAGCTGGGTGCATCAATGGCCAGTTGCTCATTATCGATATGTGGCGCAATGGTCATATTGGTAAATGGATTAGCAATACTCACAGGCACGCCCAATCTCTGTTGAGCCATACCTGCAAGACCGGCAATAGAGCTACTACCACCAGCCAGCACCACGTAATCGATACTGCTGTATTGGCTTGAAGAAAAGTAAAACTGCAATGAGCGGGTAATCTGCTGAATGGTATTTTCTATAAATGGAGCCAATACATCGGTATAGTAATCATCAGGTAAAGTATGCTCACGTTTACTAAGCGCTGCTTCTTCTGCTGATAGTCCATAACGGTTCTGTATGGCCTCTGTTAGCTGAACACCACCAAAAAGCTGTTCACGACTGTATATGAACTCGCCGTTTCTGGCGATATACAGCGTGGTTTGATTGTGGCCAATATCCACCAAAGCCACTAACTCTGGCATGCTAGGTAAGTTATCCACCATCAAGCCAAAAGCACGCTCGATAGCGTGTGATTCAATATCCATAACCTTGGTTTTTAGTCCACCAAACGTCAAAGCGTCGACTCGTTGGTCGACGTTTTCAGAGCGAGAAGCAGCCAGTAGCACTTGCACCATATCATCGCTGACTAAAGAGGGACCTAGAACTTCAAAGTCCAAATTAACATCTTCTAATGCATAAGGTATATACTGATCGGCATCCAAACGTATTTGAGCTTCGCGCTCAACATCGCTCAGCACCATATCCATATCGATGATTTTGGTAATAACCGCTGATCCTGAAACCGCAGTGGCAGCATCAGCATCAGCAACTTGGCAGCGCCGAGCTAAGCTGGTAATAATATTACCAACAGCTTCTGTGTCTACTAAGAGTTTATCGACGACCACACCTTCTGGCAGTCTCTCAATACCATAAGATTTTAGGTGGAACATACCTTGTTGGCGCTGTATGTCAACCAACTTTACTGAGGTGGCACAAATATCCACACCAATCAAATGTCGACTTTTAGAAGTAAATAGCCTCACAAACTCCATACCTTATATTAAGTGTACAATTTGATAGTTATTTGTAATAATTGAATACAATACTTTACTTAACAGATAGATTCAAGCATTTAAATTACCTATTAAGGCTAACTTACACATTTATTATGACCTGCCTATTTTGTTCAAGGTATAATATCTTATCTTTTTCAAATCTTAATGAATAAGTATTATTATGGCCAAAAAAAATGCTACTGTTCGTTTGATTCACTTTTTGGTGAGTCTTTTTATCGCTTGTCTAGCATTGGCGGTTGTTTTAGCACTTGCTGTACCGATTGGCTTTTATGGTATGGCGATGTATTTATCTCCAACTTTGCCCAGTACTCAAGAGATTAAAACTGCAAAATTAGAAATGCCGTTACAGATTTATAGTAGTGACGATAAATTAATCGGTCAGTACGGCAATCGTTTATCGCTACCTATTACTTTTGAAGACATTCCTGAAGACTTAACCCATGCTTTTTTGGCAGCAGAAGATGCTTCCTTTTTTCAGCACAGTGGCATCAGTATTAAAGGTCTTGGTCGCGCTGTTACCGAAGTAGTAACGGACGATGATAGCCAGACAGGTGGTTCAACCATCACCATGCAAGTCGCTAAGAACTATTTCTTAAGCCCCGAGCGTACGTTAAACCGTAAACTGACTGAGTTGTTTTTGGCACGTAAGATTGAAGACGAACTGAGTAAGAACGATATCCTCACCCTTTATGTCAATAAAATTTACTTGGGCGAAGGCGCGTATGGTATTCGTGCTGCCGCCAAAAAGTACTATAGTAAATCACTAGAAAACCTGACGATTGCTGAGATGGCCATGTTGGCAGGATTGCCAAAGGCACCATCTAAGTACAACCCTGTTGCCAACCCTAGTCGTGCACTGACTCGCCGTAACTGGATCATTGGACGTATGCATGAACTGGGTTATATTACACAAACGCAACATGATGAAGCAGTCAATTCACCGATAGGCATCAACCTTTATAAAGAAAAGCTTGACGTTAATATGCCGTATTTGGCAGAAATGACACGCTCTACTTTGGTTGGCCGCTATGGCGAGCAAGTAATGCATGGTGGTTGGCGCGTGCGCCTTACTGTCGATAGTAAAGCACAAACAGATGCAGAAGCTGCGATACTAACGGGTTTGGTTGCTTATGAGCATCGTCATGGCTGGCGTGGAGCAGAAGCCAATGACGAGCCTTTAGAAGACTTCCGTCGTTATAGCAATATGTCTCCCGCCAAAGTCATTAAGGTCAATAATCGTAGTTTTGAAGCAACAATGCCATCTGGTGAAAATATAACGGTCAACTGGTCTGGGATGAGCTGGGCCCGTAAATATATTTCTGCCGATCGTATCGGTTATTTCCCCAGCAACGCCAGTCAAATCGTGAGCAAAAACGATATTATTCGGGTGATACCTACCGCTAATGGCAATTGGCAGCTGGGACAAATCCCTAAAGTACAAGGCAGTCTGGTTTCATTAAATCCAGAGACAGGTGCTGTCAATGCCTTAGTCGGTGGTTTTGATTTCAATCATAGTAAATTTAACCGAGCTTTGCAGGGCTGGCGTCAACCAGGATCAACGATTAAGCCGCTTATCTACACGGCTGCCTTAGAAAAAGGCTATCGCCCAGATAGCATCGTCTCAGATCGTCCGATTCAAGTAGGTGACTGGAAGCCTAAAAACTCTGATCAGCGTTTTTTAGGTGATATCACCTTACGTCGCGGCCTTTACTTATCGCGTAACTTGGTTTCTATCCGTCTGCTACGGGCGATTGGTATCTCTGATGCACGCAATTTATTAGATGAATTTGGCCTCGATAAAGAAAAACTACCAACAACGCTATCGTTAGCACTGGGTGCAGGACAGGCAACCCCCTTACAAATGGCAACGGCTTACGCGACTTTTGCAAATGGTGGTCACCGTGTACAACCATATTTTATTGAACAAATTTATAATTATAAAAACGAACTATTATTTCAAGCCAATCCGCGCCAAGCATGCGCCCTATGCTTCAACGAACAACTAGAAGACCTTAATAAAAAGCTAGTCGAAGATTACGATGCAAGAATAGAAGCTGAAAACAGTACTAATACTGATAAAGCAACTACTAAAAACAAAGACTCAGAAAATGCAGAAACTACTGAGGAAGATATTGAAGCGAGTAACGTAAGCGTTTACGATGCCAGTCCACAGTCAGATCGTCTAAAAGCCCCAGCCGTACAATATGCGATGGCCGAACAAGCACCGCGAATCTTAAAGCCTAGAGTCGCTTTTGAGATGGCAGACATCCTACGTGATGTCGTACAGCGTGGTACGGCAGTAAGAGCAAAGGCCTTAGGCCGTAATGATATTGGCGGCAAAACAGGTACCACCAATGAGGCTAAGGATGCATGGTTTGCAGGCTTTCATCCCACCAATGCAACTATCGTATGGATGGGTTTTGATCAGCCCTCGACTCTCGGTCGCCGTGAGTATGGCGGTGTTGCAGCCCTACCCGTATGGATGGACTTTATGAAAGCTCAATTAAAGGGCGTACCTAACCAGTGGGTATCCATTAATAATCGCTCTAAATCTCAAAAACAAAAGCAAAAAATCATCAACATGACTGACGATGGTATCGTGACCAGTGACGATGAAGATACAGATAGCAGTACATCGGTAAAACCTGTTAAAACCCAAACTCAGCAGCGCAAACCTGAAGCGCCTGAGCCTGTTGAGGATTCAAGCACCCCACAAGCGACAAACGCCACTAATAGCCAAAATAATAATGACAGCGTACCGCAAAACCCACTGTCGGTGACACCCGTTGAGCGCATGCCACCTCTGCCAGAGTAAATGAAAGCGCTAGACTACAGTAATAAAAGACAAAAAAGGCTTGTTTAGCGATTGCTAAGCAAGCCTTTTTTTGCATACCTTTATCGCTTCTATGGGTGTAATGGACAAAATTCATGCTAAAAATTAGAAGGTAGTCGCTAATGGACATAATTCATGCTATTTGAGTGACTTCGACCCTAAAAAGTCTTTAATAAACCGTAACTTACGGTACTCATTTAACCCATGATGACTGTGC